>CANCMM010000245.1:0-4006 GCA_947379335.1 Alphaproteobacteria bacterium
GATGGTCGGCTCGAACGAGGCCGGCGTCACCTTGGTAATGTCGTTCTTCAATTCATCCAGGGTGTAGCCGATGGCAAGCTTGGCGGCGATCTTGGCGATGGGAAAGCCGGTGGCCTTCGAGGCCAGCGCCGAAGAGCGCGACACCCGCGGATTCATCTCGATGATGACCATGCGGCCATCCTTCGGGTTCACCGCCCATTGCACATTCGATCCGCCGGTTTCCACCCCGATCTCGCGCAACACCGCGATCGAGGCGGACCGCATGCGCTGATATTCCTTGTCGGTCAGGGTCAAAGCGGGGGCGATGGTGATGCTGTCGCCGGTATGCACGCCCATGGCGTCAATGTTTTCGATGGAACAGATGATGATGGCGTTGTCGGCCTTGTCGCGCACCACCTCCATCTCGAATTCCTTCCAGCCCAGCACCGACTCTTCGATCAGCACTTCGTTGGTGGGGCTGGCTTCCAGGCCGCCTTCGACGATGGCGAAGAATTCCTCGCGGTTATAGGCGATGCCGCCGCCGGTGCCGCCCATGGTGAAGCTGGGGCGGATGACGGCCGGAAGGCCCACTTCATCCATCACGCTCAGCGCCTTGGACAGGGTTTCGGGACCCAGCTCCATCACCGGGGCATTGTTGCCGTCATAGATGGGGTTGCCGCCGGAATCCTTCTTCTGGCGCAGCTGGCCCTTCAGGGTGAAGCCCTTGGGCACGTCCAGTCCGATGGACAGCATGGCCTGCTTGAAGCGCTCGCGGTCCTCGGCCTTGTCGATGGCGTCGGCAGTGGCGCCGATCAGCTCGACATTGTGGCGTTCCAGGGCGCCGATCTTGCGCAAGCTCAGCGCGGTGTTCAGCGCCGTCTGGCCGCCCATGGTGGGCAGCAGGGCGAAGACCATGCCTTCGGGCACATTGGGCCGCTCGCGGGCGATGATCTTTTCCACGAACTCGGCGGTGATGGGTTCGATGTAGGTAGCGTCCGCCATGTCCGGGTCGGTCATGATGGTGGCGGGATTGGAATTGACCAGCACCACCCGGTAGCCTTCCTCGCGCAGCGCCTTGCAGGCCTGGGCGCCGGAATAGTCGAACTCGCAGGCCTGGCCGATGACGATGGGGCCCGCGCCGATGATCAGGACGGTATGGATATCGGTGCGTTTCGGCATGGTTACTCGCGCGCAAACCGGCCACGCTTTTGAGGGCGTTCGGGGGCCGGCCAAGATGTAGGTTAAGTGGACCGTTTAGTGCGGGTGGGGGAGGGGCGCAACCCCTTATTTTAAGAGCGCCAGCGCAATACGCGTTCTTGCACAGGATTGACGAAATCGGTGCCGTTTTCGACTGATTCCGCCCAGGCTTTCTTGACCCGGTGGTACCAGATGGCAGGCTGGTCGCTGTCCTGGATCAGCATCAGATTCGGGCTGAACTTCAGGCCCTCCTTCTGCAGCTCCACGATCTTGCGGTCATCGCCGATGAAGGTGCGGCCCAGGGCCCAGAAGAAGGGATAGATGAAATTCAGCCAGGCCGGCCACCAGAAGACCTGGATCACGTCGGTGTTTTCGCCGTCGCGCGGGGTGCAGACGGTCAGGCCCACCACCGTGAAGCTCTTGCCCAGCACGCTGCCACGCACCGTTTCGAAGCGGGTCGAGGGCAGTTCGAAGGTGATCTCGGTGGTGACATCGCCGAGCAGGCTATAGGCCGGCTTGGACGGTTTGTGCGCGGTCATCACAAAGCCCGTTGGCAGCGGCGCATAGTGTTTTTCCTTCAGGCGCGGCGTGCGCTTCCACCACCAGTGATCATGCACATAGGCGGCATGGGCCGGGTCCATCAGTCCGATCACGGCATGGTCGATGCCACAGGCAAAGGTCTGGGTTTCGGTCCAGCGGGTGGGATGGGAAACGCCCGGACGCGGCGGTTCATTTTTCGGTTCACTGCCGGGTTTGGCGGCGACATAGACCCAGATCAGGCCGTCCTGCTCGCACACCGGATAGGCACGCACCTTGATGCTTTCGGCCTTCAGGTCTTCGCTGCCGGTGAGGGATGGGATCTTGCTGCACTGGCCGTCCCGCTTGAAGCGCCAGCCGTGATAGGGACATTCCACGCTGCCTTCGGACAGGATGCGGCCCGCCGACAGCGGCACGCCGCGATGGGGACAGATGTCTCTGAGCGCAAACAGCGCGCCGTCTTTCAGCCGGCCCAGCACCACCGGTTCGCCCAGCAGCATCTCGCGGCGCATCTGGCCGGGAACCAGGCTGGAGGCCAGCGCCGGCATGTACCAGAGATCGCGCAGGAACTCGCCCATTTCCGCCATGGGAACTGCTTAGAGAAATCGCCATTTCGCCGCAAGGATGGGGCCATAAAGCGGTTGCGGGGCGCAGCCCTCGCGCTAGGCTTTCACCATGAAAAAGGCGCTGCCGCTGGTGGACCCCAAGCTTCTGATCCGCGCCTTGGCGGCAGGCAGCGCCTGCGCCGCGGGCTTCATGCTGCTGGGCCATTACCGGCCGTTCATGGCCCTGCAGTACGGACTGTTCGGCTGCATGATGATCGCCGGCACCATGGGGCTGCTCTATGCCCGCGACGTGGCGCGCGGCTATGTGGCGGGCGCGCTGGGCGGGCTGGTGATCGGGGCTGCCTGCGGATTGGCGGCAGTGGGCACGGTAAACCTGTTGGGCGACAGGCCGGACCTGTTCATTCCCTATGGCGTGATGGTCTGTACGCAGATCGGCGCCATCGGCGGATTGTTCGGCCAATATGGCGCGTGGATACGCGACTTCATCCGGACGCTGCGCTGATTCTGCTTTGGAGAAACTGTCGGTTGGCGCGCTGCCTGCCCGGAAAGGGGCTGGGGGGCTTGTTAATCCGAGCCGACTCGCAACCAACCGACCCACACACATTCGATCTCGAAAGCGGCCACGCCGTGGTCCAATCATGACCATTTTTGGGCAGGCAATGACAATTTCTACAGAATCAATTGCATCAACGGCTTGCGGGTCGCGAGTTCCCGGCTCATCATTGTGACGGATGGTGGAACAACCGATATCCTTGCATCGCGTGATGCGTGACATGTCTGCGACGCTGGTTCCGCAGGTCACGTTCGACCGCCCCGAACTCAACCGTATCCTCACCGTTTATGGCCGCATGGTTTCCGCCGGTGAATGGCGCGACTATGCGCTGGATTTCCTGGACGAAGTGGCGGTTTTCTCCATCTTCCGCCACGCCAGCGAGATGCCGCTGTTCCGCATTGAGAAGCGCCCGAAGTTGAAAGCCAAGCAGGGCCAATACAGCGTGATCGCGGCGGGCGGAGTAATCCTCAAGCGCGGGCATGAGCTGGCCCAGGTGCTGAAGGTGTTCGACAAGAAGTTACTGAAGGCGCTGAGCACAAAAGAATAAGGCCCGGATTGCTCCGGGCCCTTTCTTTTTTGTTGTTGCCTGCGTTTAGCGGCGGTTGCCCATGAAGCGCAGCAGGAACAGGAAGATGTTTAGGAAGTCCAGGTACAGCGCCAGCGCGCCCATGATGGCGGCCTTGCCGGCGACGGCGGTGTCGCCCCCCACCTGGTAATAGGTGTTTTTGATCTTCTGGGTGTCCCAGGCGGTCAGGCCGGTGAAGATCACCACGCCCAGCGCACTCACCATGAAATCGATCGCCGGAGACTTGAAGAACATGTTGGCAATCATCGCGATGAACAGGCCCCAGACGCCCATCATCAGGAAATGGCCCATGCCGGTCAGGTCGCGCTTGGTGGTGTAACCCCACAGGCTCATGCTGCCGAAGGTGGCGGCGGTGACGAAGAAGGTCATCGCGACGCTGGCGCCGGTATAGACGACCAGGATCGAGGCCAGCGAGGCGCCGACCATCGCCGCATAGGCCCAGAAGGTGGCCTGCGCTGCCGCCTGGCTCATCTGCATGATGCGGAAGGACAGGAAGAAGACCAGCGCGATGGGCGCCAGCATCACCACCCAGCCCAGGGTGGTGGGCGAGATGGCATAGCCGTTGGACGTCGCCGTGGTCTGATAGAA
>CANCMM010000246.1:0-3998 GCA_947379335.1 Alphaproteobacteria bacterium
GATGCGGCGCACCAGCGTGTGCGGCGCGGCCGAGACATTGCGGGTGGACCAGGCAGTGCTGAAGTCGCACGGCGTTCCCGTGCTGGAAGACCTGGCCAAGGCCGGCTGCGAGATTCGCGGCGACGAGGCGGTGCGCGCCGTTTATCCCGCCGCCAAGCCTGCCACCGAGGAAGACTGGAAGACCGAATATCTGGACGCCATCATCGCCGTGCGGGTGGTGGGCGGGCTGGAGCAAGCCATCGCTCATATTGAGAAATACGGTTCGCACCACACCGACTCCATCGTGACGGAAGATCAGGTCGCCGCCGAAACCTTTATGAACAGCGTCGACAGCGCCATCGTGCTGTGGAACGCCTCCACCCAGTTCGCCGATGGCGGCGAGTTCGGCATGGGCGCGGAGATCGGCATCGGTACCGGCAAGATGCATGCCCGCGGCCCGGTCGGCGCCGAACAGCTCACCACCTTCAAGTACGTGGTGCGCGGTACTGGCCAGACCCGTCCATGAAGTTCCGCCCTTGAGCTGGATCCGGCCTCCCGGTCCCGTCAGTTACGGACTGCGCATCGGCCTGCTGGGCGGCAGTTTCGATCCGGCCCATGGCGGCCATCTCTATGTCAGCGACATAGCAAAAAAGGCGCTGAAGCTGGACTATGTCTGGTGGCTGGTATCGCCGGGCAATCCGCTCAAGCCCGCGCCTGATGCGCTGGCGGTGCGGCTGAAACGGGCGCGCCTGCTGGCCCGTGACCAGCGCATCATCGTCACCGGGATCGAGCAGCGCTTGCGAACCCGTTACACCATCGACAGCGTCACGGCCCTCAAGCGCCGTTTCCCCAACGTCACCTTCATCTGGCTGATGGGCAGCGACAACCTGGAACAATTTTCGCGCTGGCGGCGCTGGCGGGATATCGCCGCCCAGCTGCCCATTGTGGTGGTGCGCCGTCCCGGTTCCGTGCTGGCTTCCCTGCATGCGCCCCTGGCGCGGCTCCAGGGCATGGCGCGAGGCCTGAGACCGGTGCCATCGCTGTTGGTGCTGGATGGCCCGCGTTCCCGCGAAAGCTCGACCGAGCTTCGCACCCGAGCCCTTGGTGCCGCCGCCGAGGCCGTGCTAAACCTTACGCCCTGACCGCAAAGGACTTTTCCCCTGAAAGCCAAGAAGAAGCCTGCCAAGAAAGCCGCCGCCAAAAAGCCGGCGGCGAAAGCGCAAAAAGCCAAAGCCGCCAAGAAGGCTCCGGCCAAAAAGCCCGTAAAAAAGCCGGTCAAAAAACCCGCCCCGAAGCCGGTCAAGAAACCGGTCAAGAAATCGGTCAAGAAGCCTGCGCCCAAGCCGGTGCCGAAGAAGGTTGCCGCGCCCCCGACCGAAAGCGATTTGCTGAAGCGCATCCTGGTGTCGCTGGACGACGACAAGGCCGAGAACATCGTCACCATCAATCTGGAAGGCCGCTCGGCGCTGTGTGACGCGGCAGTGGTCGCGAGCGGCCGGTCCTCGCGCCATGTCGCCGCCATGGCCGAACATCTGGCGCGCAAGCTGAAGGAGGGCGGTTACGGCACCCGTCCGATCAGCGGCGCGGGGCAGGGTGACTGGGTGCTGGTAGATGCCGGCGACGTGATCGTGCATCTGTTCCGCCCCGAAGTGCGCGAATATTACGACCTGGAAGGCATGTGGTCGGTCGGCGCGCGTAAGTAGATGCGCCTCTGGATATACGCCATCGGTCACATGCGCGGCACGCCGGAAGGCCAGCTGTGTGAAGAGTTCTGCGACCGCGCCCGCAAGATGGGCCGCAACATGGGGTTCTCCGCCGTGGCGCTGGAGGAGTTGCCCGTTTCCAAGCATCGCGACGTCAACGCGCGCATGAAGGATGAAGCCGAACGCCTGTCGGCGCGGCTGCCGGACGGCGCCCATCTGGTGCTGCTGGATGCGCGCGGCAAGGGCATGACCAGCGAGGACTTTGCCGAGATGCTGGGGTCCTTGCGTGATGTCGGCACCAAGGATCTGGCCTTCGTGATCGGCGGCCCCGACGGGCTGGCCGCGCTACCGGGCAAGAAGGCGGGACGCAGCCTGGCCTTTGGCCCCCAGACCTGGCCGCATCTTCTGGCGCGCGCGCTGTTGACCGAGCAGGTCTATCGCGCCCTCACCATCCTGGCCGGCCACCCTTATCATCGGGCTTAGTGCGTCACCGGGCGTAAAAGAAACGGCCCGCGCAGCTAGGACTGCACGAGCCGTTGATGCCTGTTGGAGACAGGTTTTACGAATTGCTGGAACAGATATTCTCATGAATGGAGCAGTCGCCGGCGCCTGACGCCTGGCACTGTTCCATGGCGGTGGCGGTGGCGGTAACCTGGTCACGGCCCTGCACCAGGAAGGAAGCATTGTGCTCCACGCTGATCGCCAGCGCGCCGCAATTGTCTTTCAGGGTGACCTTGACCACGCAGTCGTTATTTCTGGCGGCCTTGTTGCACTCGCTGATCGAGCGCTTGTAGGCGGCGATCGGGTCGGGATAGCCCCAGGCCCCGCCATAGGTCAGCGAGGAATCCGACATGGCGATGGCGCCATAGGGACCCAGCTCCGGCTTGCGGAGCAATTTCCAGTAAGCCACGCCGCCCAGCGCCAGCAGCGCTACAAGCAGCATGATCGTCAACGATGTTCTGCGATCGCCATACATGGGCAACCCTTCTCCTGTGGAATGACGGGTTGCTTCTTTCAAACTGCGTGCCAGCGCAATCCGGGGGTTTGCGGGCCCAAACCGGCGCAAGGCGGGACGGCTAAACCCTTCCTTAACCATGATGAGCGATGCTGGTGTGTCGCAGTGGGACAAATCCCATGGAAATCAAAGGCCTCGGCCGCGTCGAGACGCCGGCCATCAAGCGCAAGGCGCCCGCAGGGGCGCCGAGTTCGGGCTTCACTGTGTCGGAAGCCCCGGAAAGCCACGGCCAGATCGTGGCCGGTCCCGGCCCCATCGCGGCGCTGGATTCCATCCTGGTGCTCCAGGGCATGGACGATTCCACGCAAGGCAAACGCAAGGCCGTCACCCACGGCGAACAGCTGCTGGATCTGCTGGATTCGGTGCGTGACGGGCTCTTGGCCGGCGAAATTCCGCGCGCCACCCTGAACAAGCTGGCCGCCGCGGTCACCCGCCGCCACGAAGCCTTTGCCGATCCCGCGCTGCAGGATGTGCTGGACCAGATCGAACTGCGCGCGCACGTGGAACTTGCCAAGCTAGAGCAGCTCGACAAGCGCGTCGCCTAGAGTCCCAGGAAGGGCTCAAATCCCCCGAAGATCATGCGCTTGCCGTCGAAGGGCGAGCCTTCCATCACCGCTTTCATGCGGGGATCGGCCATGACCTTTTCCATCACCGCATCGCGGCCGGCGCGGGATTCATAGACGATCCAGGAAAACACCACGATCTCGCCGTCCTTGGCCTGCACGGCGCGGGGGAAGGAGGTCAGGGTGCCGTAGGGCACATCCTCGCCGATACATTCCACCGAGGTCAGCGCGCCATGTTCCTTCCAGACCTGGGCGCACAGCGTGGCCAACTTCTTGTATTCGTCCAGCTTGTCTGCCGGCACCGGGATCACAAAACCGTCGACATAGGCCATGGCGCTTCTCCGCTGAGTTCCGTCACAGGACGATCCTAGCTTCGCCGTTCCGACAGCGCGCAGACAATAAAAAAGGCGGCCCAAGAGCCGCCTTTTTCAAATATTTCGCCGGGATCAGACTTCCAGCAGCAGGCGCTGGGGGTCTTCCAGGGCGTCCTTGACCTTGACCAGGAAGGTCACGGCCTCGCGGCCGTCCACGATGCGGTGATCATAGGACAGCGCCAGATACATCATGGGGCGGATCTCGACCTTGTCACCGATCGCCATGGGGCGGGGCTGGATCTTGTGCATGCCCAGGATGCCCGACTGGGGCGAATTCAGGATCGGGGTGGACATCAGCGAGCCGAACACGCCGCCATTGGTGATGGAGAAGGTGCCGCCCTGCAGCTCTTCCAGCTTCAGCTTG
>CANCMM010000247.1:0-3982 GCA_947379335.1 Alphaproteobacteria bacterium
GCGCACCCCAGCCGATCACCCGCACCGCCGGCCATACATAGATGGTGCGCGTGATGCGATAGCGGCCCTGCGGGATAAAGACGATGCCTTCCTCGCGGTCGGACCCCGCCTTGTCGATGGCGGACTGGATCGCGGCGCTGTCGTCCGCCTTGCCGTCGCCCACCGCGCCGCTCAGCTGCACCGCGCGCGGATCGTCCAGCTTGGTCGTAAAGACGGAACTTCCGGGCTGAGCCGCACCGGATGTCACAGCGGCCAGCAGCAGGGCGGCGGAAAGCAGCAGGATCTTCATGGCGGTCGTCCCCGGGAAACATGTTGTTGGGGGTTTCCTAGCAGATCGGGAACTTGCCGTCCGGTTCCGGCGCGCAGTTTTGCCGCGGCCCGGAACCCACGAAACTTATGTTGCGCCGCAAAAAATCTGTCATACTATTTGGCATGCAGAGTCTTGCGGATACGTCCGGGGGCGGACGCGCAAGGCCTGCAAACATGGGCTGCCGCGATGAAACGGATATCACGCCGGTTGGTGAGTTGTTGTGCCGCGATCTTTGTGATCGCTGGATCGAACGCCGCCATGGCCGATACTTATAAGCCTGACACGCAGTTGCTGCCGGTGCTGGACCAGTCGTCCGGCGACAGCGGCTCCTTCTGTCTGGACAGCATGGAGACCGTGCCGTTCTCGGACGATCTGGAGCCGACACTCATTTCGGTGGATGGCGGCTGCTCGGTGTCCGAAGGCACCATCGCCACCTGAGGTTTCGCCCGAGGAACTTTCGTCTTGCGCAGCCGTTATCGCGGTTGAAGCAGGACGAGGTATTCCCATGGGTCAGGCAGCCGATATCCAGAAGCCGTTTCTCACCGATGTGAAGAATCTGCGCGAACGCGCGCGCAAGAATCTCGATGACGGCGCCCTCGGCAGCAACTATGTCGGCGATGTGAAGAAGACCATCGAGATCCTGCAGTCGGTGCTGGCCACGGAGATCGTCTGTTCGCTGCGTTATACCCAGCACGCCATCGCCGCGCATGGCATTTCCAGCGAAGGCGTCAGGGCGGAGTTCGCCGAACACGCCAAGGACGAATGGGCCCATGTCGAACAGGTGGCCGAACGCATCGCGGTGGATCATTACCGTGAACTGATCCGCTATTTCGGCAATGACGATCCGGGCACCCGCACCATGATCGAGGGCATCCTGGTGGTGGAAGAAGAACATGCCGACGACATGCATGACCTGTTGGTCGCACATGAAGGCAAGCCGATGCTGAAAAAGTAGCGCGGACCGACCGGCGACAAGCCGTCAGCCCAGCGCAGCTCTCAAATAGTGCAGCGCAGCGTAGCCTCTTGGATCAGTGCGGGCGTCTTGCCCTAACCGATCCGGCGTATACACTCCCCGCGGAATTTGGCGCCAACGAGCGCGGGTTTATGGGGAGGTCTCTCGTGAAGGCATATCTGGCGGCGACAGCTGCTGTTTCCTTGTTGCTCAGTACGGTGTCTGCGTTTCCGCAGGCCAAAGCCACGGCGGACAATGCGCCCGACCTGGCGTATGAGGCTGTGCCCAATTTCTTCCGGGCGCCCGCCGGCGATTACATGGGCGAGCTGCAGGGCGTCGCCACCAATTCCAAGGGCAACACCTTCGCCTTCTTCCGTGGGCCGCAGACCCGGCTTTGGCAGTTCGGGCCGGACGGCAAGTTCCAGAAGGAAATTGGCAAGGGCTTTTACGGCTTCCAGTTCGCCCATTCGGTGCGGGTAGACCGCCATGACAATATCTGGACGGTGGACGAAGGCACCAACGTCGTCACCAAGTTCAATCCCGCCGGCACCAAGGTGCTGATGGTGATCGGCCATCGCCCCAGCCAGGCCGATGGCCCCTATGCCACGCCCAAGGGTCCCAACCCGCCGGACGAGAAATACACGCTGTGCCGCCCGACGGACGTTGCCTGGGACAGCCAAGACAACATCTTCATCAGCGACGGTTACTGCAACAACCGCGTCGTGAAATATTCGCCGGAAGGCAAGTTCCTGGCCCAGACTGGCGGCTCGGCCGTCGGCAAGGGCGAGAATGAATACAACCTGCCGCACGGCTTGCAGGTCGATCACCAGGGCAATGTCTATGTCGCCGACCGCGGCAACAACCGCTACGTGGTGCTGGACAACAATCTGAAATGGAAAACCGCCTACACCCAGTACGGCACCGCCTGGTCGGACTGCATCTCCGAAGGTCCGCATCAGTATCTGTTCATGTCCAACTCCAATCCCAACGGCAACGCGCCGGGCAGCTGGGCGCGCACGGGGCAGATCTACAAGGCCGAGCTGGACGGCACGCCGGTCGGCAAGTTCGGCCATGCCGGCAAGATTGCGCCGGGCTGGCAGGTGGTTCACATGATGGATTGCCGCAATCCCAACCAGATCATCGCCGGTGAAATCGAATCCTGGCGCATGCAGAAGTTTGTGCTGAAGGGGAGCAAGTAACATGAAGCGTCTCGCAACCCTTCTTCTGGCTGCCGCTAGTGTCCTGGTCGTTCCAGCCCTGGCGCAGAGCATCAGCTATTCGACCTCGCAGCCTTTGATGCTGCCGCGCGACACTTTCTTCGGCATGGCCGCCGGCGTCGCCACCAATTCCAAGGGCAATGTCTTGGTCTATACCCGCAACGGCGAACCCACGGTGACCTTGGCGGGCAGCCGCACCTTCGCCCATGGTGGCTCCAGCCTGTACGAGTTTGCCCCCGATGGAAAATTCATCCGCCAGATCGGCAAGCAAGTATACGGCTTCCTCGCCGCCCAGCAGGTGCGCGTGGACAAGGCCGACAACATCTGGGTCGTCGACCGCTATAGCTCCATGGTGATGAAGTTCGCGCCCGATGGCCGCCAGATCATGCTGCTGGGCCGCAAGCCGGAATCGGTGGACGTGCCGTCTTCGCCCGACATGGGCCGCGGCACTCCGCCGGGCTCAGGCGCGCAGAGCGACCTGTTCCAGTCCCCCACCGACGTGGCCTGGGACGCGGACGGCAACATCTTTGTCGCCGACGGCATCGGCAATGCCCGCGTCGCCAAGTTCACCCGCGACGGTGTGTTCGTGAAGAGCTGGGGTTCGCGCGGCACCGCCGACGGCCAGTTCAAGTCCGCGCACGGCATCGCGGTGGATTCGGCCGGAAATGTCTATGTCGCGGACCGTGGCAACAACCGCATCCAGGTGTTCGACAATAACGGCAACTTCAAGAGCAGCATCATCAGCGGCGGCGATCCGGAAGCCATCTGCATCACCCCGGGCGCGCACCAGTATCTGTTCAGCTCCAATTCCAATCCCGCCAACGACCTCGATCATGGCGGCGAAATCACCAAGCTGGAACTGAACGGCACGGTGGTGGGCAAGTTCGGCCAGGCCGGCAAGGGCCCGCGCGACTTTGGCAGCGTCAATGCCATCGACTGCCGCAATGCCGCGTCCCTCTATGTCGCCGAAGCCGGCAACTGGCGGGTGACAAAGGTCGATCTGCACTGATGCATCGCAGGGCATTACTGGCGGGCGCGGTGGCTTTTGCTTCCGCGCCCGTTTTTGCGTCCGATGCGATCCCCGTCATCGACACCCATGTCCATCTGTTCGATCCCGGCCGTCCCCAAGGCGTGCCTTACTCCGGTCCCAAGGGGCAGCCGCCCCAGATGGCGTTGCCGGAGAATTACCGCAAGCAGATCGGCGGCACCGGCATTGTCGGCGCGGTGGTGGTCGAGGCCAGTCCCTGGATCGAGGACAATCTGTGGATCCTGGAGCGCGCCAATTCCGATCCGCTGTTCGTGGGCGTGGTTGGCAACCTTGATCCGTCAAAGCCCGAGTTCGACGAATATCTGAACCGTTTTTCCAAGGACCCGTTGTGGCGCGGCATCCGTTATGCCCGCGTCTGGCAGATGGAGAACGGCAAACAGGTGCTCAAGCCAGGCATGGCCGAAGGGTTGAAGCTTCTCGCTCAAACCGGCCAGACCCTGGACATGGCCAACCCA
>CANCMM010000248.1:0-3976 GCA_947379335.1 Alphaproteobacteria bacterium
CACCGAAATGGGTTTGGAGATGTAAGCTTCGCATCCGCCCTGGCGGATGACTTCCTCGTCGCCCTTCATGGCGAAGGCGGTGACCGCGACAACGGGAATGCCCTTGAGGGAATCGTCTTCCTTCAGCCACTTGGTGACTTCCAAGCCGCTGACTTCCGGCAGCTGGATGTCCATCAGGATCAGGTCGGGATGGTGTTCGCGGGCGATGTCCAGCGCTTCCATGCCGTCCTTGGTCTGCAGGATGTTGTAGCCATGCGCATCCAGCAGGTCGTGGAAGAGCTTCATGTTGAGCTCATTGTCCTCCACGATCAGGACTGTCTTGGTTTTCGCGTCCATGGCTCAGGTCTCTTTCAGCGCGGAATGCGCCCAGCGCCCAATACGGGCCATCCGGTTTGCCCAGTATTAGGGATTATCTCTTAACGCTCCCTTGAGATTGACGCCCCGGCATGCCCCCTTTTTGCCGCTTTTGTGCCGTTCTGGAGGGCTTTTGAGCCTCGGTCTTGTTCCCGGCACCCGGTTGGGGAACAGTTCCGGCAAAAGGGCGGGAATCATGGATCGGGTGCGCTTCCGGTCGCTGGATGTCTTTCGGGGCATGGCGATCTGCCTGATGATCGTGGTCAATACCCCTGGCGCGGGGTCGGAGCCCTGGCCGATCCTGGACCATGCCGACTGGTTCGGCTTCACCGCCGCCGACATTGTCTTCCCCTCCTTCCTGTTCGCGGTGGGCAATGCCATGGCCTTCGGCAGCGCCATGACCGAGGGCGAATTCTGGCGCAAGACCTTGCGGCGCACCGCCATCATCCTGGGCCTGGGCATCCTGTTCCACTGGTTCCCCTTCGGCCACATGACCGATCAGGGCTGGGCGTGGAAGACCTGGAGCGAGGTCCGCATCCCCGGCGTCCTGCAACGCATCGCGCTGTGCTATTGCTTCGCCGCCATCGCGGCGCGCTATCTGGGTGTGCGCGGTCTTGTGGCGCTGTCCGTCGCGCTGCTGCTGGGCTATTGGGCGCTGCTGTTGG
Source organism: Alphaproteobacteria bacterium (assembly GCA_947379335.1). Taxonomy (GTDB): domain Bacteria; phylum Pseudomonadota; class Alphaproteobacteria; order Micropepsales; family Micropepsaceae; genus Rhizomicrobium. Next base: position 1,020 of record CANCMM010000248.1, read on the forward strand.
CGACCGCGCCGCCGGACCTGGCCCTGACCAAACTGGGCAATATCGGCAACGCGGTCGACCGCGCCGTATTCGGCGTGGCCCATCTCTATCACAAGGATTTCGACTTCGATCCGGAAGGGCTGCCCGGCACCCTGCCCGCCATCGTCAATGTTATTCTCGGCTATCTGGCGGGCCTGTATGTCCGCAAGCATGGCGTCAGCCGCCAGGTGGCGGTGCGTTACCTGGGCGCCGGCACCCTGCTGTTCATCGCGGCACTGGCGCTCAATCCCTTCTTCCCCATCGGCAAGAAGCTGTGGACCTCCAGCTTCGTGCTGCTGACGGTGGGCATCGATTTGATCGTGCTATCCGGCCTGATCGCATGGATCGATCTGGGCAAGCACAAGTTCGGGGTGCGCTTCTTCGAGATATTCGGGCGCAATCCGATCTTCATTTACATCTTCGCCATTATCCTGGACCGGGCCGTCAGTTCGATTCCGGTGGGCGGCCAAAGCTTCTGGAAATGGCTGGGCAAGGACGTAATGAATTCCATACTGCCCGGCCCACCCGGCTCGCTGGTCTGCGCCATCGGCTTCATGCTGGCCTGCTGGCTGATGGCCTGGGCGCTGGACCGCAGGAACATCGTCATCAAGGTCTGATTTTTAAGGCTTGGGCGGCGGTCCGAACTGCACCCAGCTGATGGCCCAGATGGGATCGGGCTTGGCACGAGTGAAGGTAAAGCACACATCATGCACGCCGGCGCGCGGCGCGAAGGCCGCCTGCAGGAGAGTGATGGCGTCATTCTTCACCGCCGGCGCCAGCGGCAACACCGCAATGCGCTCGCCCTCGCAAGTATCCAGATGCACTTCCAGTTCGCCGTCCGGCGTGGACGGCGCCGGCATGGGTCCCGGCTTGCGCGACGCCGTGATCTGGCCGACCGCCGCGGTGATGGTGGAGACGCCGTTCAAGTCGGCCTTCTCCCAGATCCAGCAGGGATGGACGGCGTTGACCTGGAAGACCGCGCGCGGGCCTTTCGCCGGGGCATCATCCAGCACCGCCGCGCCGCGGCCGTCACAGAATTTCATGTCCTGGTTGTCACGGCGATACAGGCTGGCGAGATCGACTTTGGCGATGGTCGGATAGGACAGCAGATGACCTTCGCGGAACGCGCCCGCTGTCACCACCGTGGGCAGCGGCACGGTCAACGGCGCGGCGTAAAGCAGCGACGACGCGGTCGGCAGTGAACCATCCAGAGTGTAGTGAATCTCGCCAAAGCTCGTCTGGTTGGAAAGGGTGACAGCGCCGCGTCCGGCCTCATAGCGGCTTTCCACCTTCACCTTTACCGCAGCTTCGGAATGGGGAATTTCCATCGCGCGATAGCGGCCATATTGCGCAGGCATCCGCGTCATGAAGCCGTCCCAGTCCTTGGGCGCGGACGACCACGCCAATTCGGCCAGCGCCGAGGCGCGCGGGAAGACGGCGTTCGCCACCAGATCTTCCTGTGTCAGGTACTCCGTCCAAGTATTGGCCTGGACGCCGACGATATGGCGCTGTTCTTCCGGCGTCAGGGCGTCCAGCGACGGGCTAAAGTCATAGACGTCGCGCAAAATGTTGACGCGGCCGGCGCCCGGCGCCTCGCCTGCGCCGGTGATCTGACGCCAGTCGAAATAGAGCGGTTTTTCCGGCGACAGCACCGCGTCATGGCCGCTCTTGGCGGCGGCGATACCGCCGTCCAGGCCGCGCCAGGACGTGATCGAGGCGGCGGCGGGAATGCCGCCTTCCAGGATTTCATCCCAGCCAATCAACCGGCGATGATGGGCCGACAGGAATTTCTCGATTCGGGCGGTGAAATAGCCTTGCAGCGCCTTCTCGTCCGCCACGCCCAGCGCCTTCATCTGCGCCTGGATTTTGGGCGAGGATTTCCAATAATCCTTGATGGCTTCGTCGCCGCCGATATGGATGTAGCTGCTGGGGAAAAGGCCCATCACTTCGGTGAGGACGTTTTCCAAAAAGGTGAAAGTCTTGTCGTCGACATTGTAGAGCTGCGGAAACACGCCCCAGCCGGTTTCCACGCCGATGGGCGCGGCCCCCGAGCCCAGCTCGGGATAGGCGAAGATGGCCGAGGTGGCATGGCCCGGCATTTCGATTTCCGGGATGATGGTGATGTTGCGCGCCTTGGCATAGGCCACGATCTCGCGCACGTCCTTCTGGGTGTAGAAGCCGCCATAAGGACGCGGCTTGCCGGTGGCGGGATCGATGTCCTTCAGCACCGCTTCGTCCGGCGTGCGCCACGCGCCGACCTTGGTCAGCCTGGGATATTTTTTGATCTCGATGCGCCAGCCCTGGTCGTCCACCAGGTGCCAGTGAAAGGTATTCAGCTTGTGCCACGCCATCGTATCGATGAACGACTTGATGAACTTGGCCGACTCGAAATGGCGCGCCGAATCCACCATCAGCCCGCGCATGCCAAAGCGCGGCGCATCGGTGATGTGCACGGAGGCGATCTCGATGCTGGTTGCCGCGGTGTTGGTCTGCGTCATCAACTGCCACAGGCTGACCGCGCCATAGAGCAACCCGCCGCGGGTCGAGGCCGTGATCGTCACGCCGGCGGGGGTGACATCCAGATTATAGGCTTCCGCCGCCATGCCGGGCGAAACGCGCAGCACGATGGCGTCCTGCGCACCCATGCCACCCTTGGTCAGTTGCAGGCCCCGCGCGCGTTTCACCAGATCGGTGAAATAACGGGCCACCCAGGTGCAATCGGCACTCTTGGTGGCACAGCGCACTTTGGTGGTGGCGGTGACGGTGAAGCTGCCCTCGCCTTGTGTCGCGCTGGCCGGCTGCGGAATGATATTGGGAACGGCGGCGGCGGCCGGACCGGCGATCAGCGCCAGGCCCAAGGCGAATATCCAGCTTTTCACGTACAGCCCCCGCTCCATTTTCCGCTAGCTTAGCTTATGCCATACAGAATGCGACCATGC
>CANCMM010000249.1:0-3968 GCA_947379335.1 Alphaproteobacteria bacterium
TGGCTACAACATCCTGCAGACCAAGGACGGCATGGAAGCGCTGGACATCGCCCGCGAACACCATCCCGACCTGATCCTGATGGACATCCAGCTGCCGGAAGTCAGCGGGTTGGAAGTCACCAAGTGGCTCAAGGAAGACGATTCCCTCAAGGGCATTCCCGTCGTCGCGGTCACCGCCTTCGCCATGAAGGGCGACGAGGAAGTCATCCGCCAGGGCGGATGCGAAGCTTACATCTCCAAACCCATTTCGGTGACCAGCTTTCTGGAAACCGTGCGGCGCTTCATCGGGTAATCTACAATGACGGCCCGCGTTCTTGTCGTCGATGACATCCTTTCCAACGTCAAGCTTCTGGAAGCTAAGTTGACGGCGGAATATTTCGAGGTCATCACAGCTTTCAACGGCCTGGAGTGTCTCTCCAAGATGGAGGCGGGCGCGCCGGACATCGTGTTGCTGGACGTGATGATGCCCGGCATGGACGGCTTTGAAGTCTGCCGCCGCATCAAGGCCAATCCCAAGACCGCCCATGTTCCCGTGGTGATGGTGACCGCGCTGGACCAGCCGTCCGACCGCGTCGCCGGCCTGGATGCGGGCGCTGACGATTTTCTCACCAAGCCGGTGGATGACGCCGCCCTGTTCGCGCGGGTGCGCAGCCTTGTGCGCCTGAAGATGATGACGGACGAGTTGCGCATGCGCGAGTCGACCGGCCAGGGCATGGGCCTGATCGATCCCGCCGAGACCCTGACCGAAAACATCCAGTCGGGCCGCATCCTGGTGATCGAAGACCGCGCCGAAAGCGTGGCCTGGTTCACCAGCGCCCTGGCCCCCATGCATCAGGTGGCCTCCGCCGACACCTTCGAGGAAGCCCTGGTGCGCGTGAAGGGCGGGGACTTCGACCTGATCGTGGTGTCACTGGGCATGCGCGGCTTTGACGGCTTGCGCCTGTGCTCGCAGCTTCGTTCCCTGCCGGAAGGACGTCATGTTCCGATTTTGGTGGTCGTCAGCGACGGCGACCGCCGCAAGCTGACCCAGGCGCTGGAAATGGGCGTCAATGATTACCTGACCCGTCCGGTGGACAAGAACGAGCTGGTGGCCCGCGTGCGCACCCAGCTGCGCAAGAAGAACTATGCCGACCGGCTGCGCCACAATGTCCAGCTCAGCCTGGAAATGGCGATCACCGACCAGCTCACCGGCCTGCACAATCGCCGCTATATGAGCCGCCATCTGGATACGCTGATAACGGATGCAAAGAAGAATAGCCGTCCGCTGGCCTTCGTGATCATGGACATCGACTTCTTCAAACAGGTCAATGACACCTATGGCCATGACATCGGCGACGAGGTGCTGAAGGAATTCGCCGCCCGCATCAACGCCAATGTGCGCGGCGTCGACCTGGCCTGCCGCTATGGCGGCGAGGAGTTCGTGGTCGCCATGCCCGATACCGACATGGCGTTCGCCACCAACATCGCCGAACGCCTGCGCCATTCGATCGAGACTACGCCGGTCAAGATCAGCCGCAATCCCGGCCATCTCAACATCACAATCTCGATCGGCATCGCACGGTGCGAAGGCGAGAGCGATACCGCCGAGCAGCTGCTGCACCGCGCCGATCAGGCGCTGTACAGGGCGAAACGTACGGGCCGGAATAAAGTGGTCGCTGACGCGGCCTAGGCTTTGGGATTTTCGGCGGCCCCTTGGTCCGCCAGTTCCAGTACCCGATCAATCACAGATACGAGAACTTCCGGCTCGCGCGCGCCTGACACCGCCAGCTTGCCGCCAAAGATCATGGCCGGCACGCCGGTGACGCCCATTTCGTGCGCGATCTGGTCTTCGCGTTCTACCAGCGCCGTGTCGGTATCGGTTTCCAGCATCTGCGCGATCTCGATCCCGTCCATGCCGCACAGGTCGGCGATGTCGGCAAGCACGCGGAGGTCGCCGATATCCTCGCCATTCTCGAAATAGGCGATGAACAGCCGCTCCACCACTTCGTCCTGCAAACCGGCGGCTTCCGCCCAGCGGATCAGGCGGTGGGAATCCAGCGTGTCGGGCCGCCGGCTGATATTCAGGAAATCGAAGGCGATGCCGTCCTTCTCGCCTTCCTGGGCGATCAGCTTGTGCATCTCCACGATCTTCAGCGGGTCTTCGCCGAACTTGGCGCGCATATAGGCCTGGCGGTCCATGCCGCCCTTGGGGACCGTGGGATCCAGCCGATAGGGCCGCCATTTCACGTCAAACACGATGTTCGGGCGCATCGCCATGGCGCGCATCAGCCGGCGCTTGCCGATAAAGCACCAGGGACAGACGGTGTCGGAGATGACGTCGATTTGCATATGGGCCTCAAGGTGCGAAGCGGTAGGCCATAATCACTTGATCACCTGGCTGGTGATTTCATTTTCATCGGCCTGGACATGGATCGATGTGGCGCGGCCCTTCACCGACAAGGCGGCGGTCACCGGCACCAGCCCGTCGATCACGGTCATGCCCGCCGGTGGCGGCGCGGCGAGGAATTCCAGCACCACGCTATGGCCATCGCCATGCACCAGATGAAGATGCGGCTTGGTCCAGCCGCCGCTGGAAACTGCGCCCTTGGCCTGCACCAGGATGGCGCCGTCCTTCTGGCTGGCGGTCAGGCTGTCGATGCGCAGCACGCGCCTGTCGGCCGCCAATGCGGGAGCCGCGGCGATGAGGGCGGCGATCAGGAGGGGAAAAAAGCGCATGGACCGGACTTTAGCGACAATTGGGGCAAGAAGAGGTCAGATGTTTAACTCTACCCAGACCGGCACATGGTCGGAAGGCTTCTCGCTGGCGCCGCGGACTTCCTTGTCGATGCCAACATTTTTCAGCCGGTCCAGGCCCTGCGGCGACAACAGCACATGGTCGATGCGGATGCCGTTGTTGCGCTCCCAGGAGCCGAAATAATCCCAGAAGGTGTAATGCCCGCCCTCGGGATGCAACGCGCGGAAAGCGTCGGTGTAGCCCAGATTCTCGATCCGCCGCAGCGCTGCCTTGGACTCCGGCTGGAACAGGGCGTCCTTCATCCACGCCTTGGGCCGGTCGGCATCCTTGTCTTCCGGGATGATGTTGTAATCGCCCATCAGCACCACCGGCTCTTCGTTTTTCAGCAGGTTTTTGGCGTGGACGCGCAATCTCTCGAGCCAGGCCAGCTTGAAATCGAACTTGGGACCGGGCCAGGGATTGCCGTTGGGGGCATAGATCGAGGCGACGCGCACGACGCCGTGTTTGCCGGTGATCACCGCTTCGAGATAACGCGAATGGTCATCGAGCACGCCATCGGGCGCGGGCAGGCGCGGGGTGACATCCTCCATCGGGTGCTTGGACAGGATGGTCACGCCGTTATAGCTCTTTTGTCCGTGTACGGCGCAGTTATAGCCCAGCGCCTCGAATGGCTCACGCGGGAAGCCTTCGTCCACGGTCTTGATTTCCTGCAGGCACACGACATCGGGCTGGGCCTGCTTCAGCCAGGCCAGCGCCGGCTCCAGCCGCGCCTTGACGGAGTTGACGTTCCAGGTGGCGATTTTCAAACCGTGAAACTCGTGCCGCAGCCGCAGGACGCCGTGGCGTTGGGATTGTTGACTTTGAAGGCCTGGCCGATCAGGTCATCGGTGAAGTCGATCTCGGCGCCCGCCAGGAAATCCAGCGACACCGGATCGATCAGCACCTTGGCGCCGTTTTTTTCCACCACCAGGTCTTCGTCCAGCTGGGCTTCGTCCAGCGCGAAATTGTACTGGAACCCCGAACAGCCGCCGCCGGTCACCGCCACCCGCAGGGCGGACGGCTGGGCCTCGGCTTTCAGGATATCGGCGATCCTTTTGGCGGCGCGGTCGGACAGGGTAACGGGCATGGCGGTCATGGTGACTCTTGCAGTCTGGGGCACTCTCTCTATGTAGTCCTCGGCATGGCCGAAACCAACCCTGCCGGGTGCCTATTGGGCCCCATTGTCAGCCCGCCA
>CANCMM010000250.1:0-3948 GCA_947379335.1 Alphaproteobacteria bacterium
AAGCGCTAGTGATCCACTTTCGACACGAAGAGCAGGAAATGGCTTTTCTCAAGTTTCCTAATCTGGCCCAACATAGAATTCATCACGAACACTGCGCAACACGACTGAATGAAATTATCCATGACGCGACCACCGGTCAAAAAGCGATCGATAGGGCGCTGCTGGATGATTTTTTTGACGTCATCATAGACGATATCGTCAGAGCAGATTCAGGCTTTAAGTCGTTTCTTTATGCTCGCAACATTCTAACGTGATGCGCCGGATACCCCCGGCATCCGCTGCTGAATCAGGTCGTGGTGAGGTGGTATAAATTGTCCGTATCAACAGCAGCGTTCGCATGTCGCCCGCTAAGGCCGCGCATCTTACGGAACGGCTTTGGGACATTGGCGACATCGTGAGGCTGATCGAAGATTGGGAGGCACAACCGTGAGCCGCATCCTGACAATCACCATTTCCGCGCTATTGCTGGCAGGTTGCGCGGACACCTACAACAAATTGGCCATGCCAAAGGCTGCCGCCAGCCTGCACCAAGAGGCTGTCGCTTGCAAAACCAAATGGGAAGCAAAAGAATTTAAGACCTATTCCGAGTGGGAAGCCTGCGAATCGACTGCCGAGCGCGGCTTTGCCAAGGCCATCGCTTTGACGAAGATGGATGCATTTGAAGTCTACGCTGCGGACATGCGGGCACTCGCGGCAGACTGGGACGCCCATCGCGTCACGGACCGCCAGGTCAAGTCGAGGGCCCAAGAAATTCAATGGAAGTTTTTGGCGGACTGTGGCTGCAAGCCGGAAAGGGCGCGCAGCGTCACTGCGGACTTTGCCTCCTTTTATGGCTCTACCCTAGGGCCATATGCCGGTGATGGGATGCCGAGTGGCAATCTTTCCCAACCACACTAACCCTAGGTCAAACTGAACCAGTGCCGATGATCGAGCGGCGTCCACGGGCACTGGTGCAGTTTGACGTAGGGTTGTGGTCAGTTGCGCCCGACGATCGCACCACCCGCCGCACCAGGCGACATGGCGCCCCCTGGTATGCCCGAGTTGCCGCCCAGATCTCCACCGTTAGATCCCGCGTTCAATCGCGCCCAGTAGGAATTGCGCGCGCACCGCAAGCCCCGTACCGGAGGGGTTGTCCGCCACGCCCAACAGGTAACGGCCTTTGGATCGCCGTTCCCGACAGGCTGGTATGCAAATATTATTGCTCCTTTGGGAACTGTATCCGCGAAGGCGGGTGCCGATAGCATTAGCGCGGAAATGGTGATGGCCAGGATGCCGTTCATGTCTGTGCCTCCCAATCTTCGGTCAGCCTCACGATGTCGCCGATGTCCCAAAGCAGCCGTTCCGTAATATGCGCGGCCATGGCGGGCGACATGCGAACGCTGCTGTTGACACGGCCGAAATTATACCACCTCACCACGACCTGAGCCAGCGGCGGATGCAGGTCGTCATAAAGTCGCGTTTTCAGATCGGGATGTTAAGCAACCTGCAGGCGGTGCCCCCAAGGATCGCAATTTTGTCGTCGTTGCTGAGGCCCGGCGTAGCCAGCACCGTTTCAACAGGAGACTGAACCCACGGAATAGGAGAGTCGGTACCGACCATCATCCGGCGGGGACCAACCACAGCCGCCAGGTGCCGGGTGGCTTCGGGAGTGAAGACTAGGGAGTCAACGTAAATTTGCTTCATGTATTCGCTGGGCTTCTTCTTCAGTACTGGATCGCTCTGAAGGCAGGTTTGCGGGTTGGCAGTGCATCCCCAATCGGATCGGTCTACGTAGGAAGGCAGGTAACCGCCACCGTGGGGGCCACAAATCCGCAGGCTCGGGAAGCGGTCAAAGGTACCCTCGAAAATCATGTGTGACAGGGCGATGGTGGTCTCCAGCGGGTTGCCGATCACGTTGACCAGCGAACCAGCCCCTTGCGTGCGCTTGGCCACACCAGTGACGACCGCGCTGTCCATGGGATGCAGGAAAACCATGGCGTCCAAGTCCTGGCATTTGCTCCAAAATCGATCAAAGCGGGGTGAGGCCAGTTCTTCACCGGCGATGGTGCAGCCCAGAGAGACACCGCGTAGGCCGGGCCGCTTCACGGCATCCTCCAGCTGCGATACGGCAAGGTCGGGGTACTGCATGGCCACCGTCGCCATGGCATAGAAGCGAGCGGGGTAACCTTGGGTGATCTCGGCCAATTTTGCATTCTGCTCGTCGATGAACCGCCGCGCCAGTTCCCGGTCCATGTCGTACCAGTAGGGGTTGACGCTCAGGACCTGCACGTCGATGCCCTGGCTGTCCATCCGTGCGATGCGGGCGGCATCGATCTCTCTGCCTATTTGCCGATTTGCCTGACTGCGCGCTTGGAAGGGCGTGCCGCCGATCACCGAAGAGATGTCGGGGGCGATATGGGCGTGGATGTCGACGGTCTTCACCCGATTTCCGCCGATCCGCCATTCGCGGCGGGGCGCGACCGCTCGGGCCGCCTGAGGCCCAATCGGTGCGAGGACCGCTGCCGCCCCTAACGTCTTCAGAAGTGCGCGTCGATCCTGCATAGCCGCCCCCATATGAGCCAGAGTTACTGCCGACCCCGCGTCGCTTACTCTAATGTACAGGCATTGGCGCGGATAGCCGCGAGCCTTCGGTTTATCTTCGCTATTGTGCAGAGCAGACTATGTCCGCTCATGGCGCAAAGCGGTCATAGAGTAGTCCTGTGGTGCTGCCATGCGACGCTAGCGGAATAATTCATGGTGGCAAAAAAACCATCACGGTGGGACTGCCCAACGGCATGTATTTTCCGGTGAATTTTGGGACGCCATCGGCTCCAATCCGGAAGGTAGTGATATTGTCGCCGCGCTGATTCATCGAATAAAGAAAGCGACCCGATGGATCTAGCGTCAGGCTACGCGGATGATCGGACTGCGTCTGCACGTTGGCGATTTTCGTCACGCCCTGCGCGCCGGTGCGGAACACTGCGATGGAATCCTGGGTGCGATTGGCGGCATAGAGATTGCGACCGTCCCGCGAGATCAACAGTTCCGATCCTGTACTGCTGCCGGCAAAGCCGTCAGGCAGCGTCGAGACCGTCGGCCCAAGCTGGGTCAGTTTACCACCGCTAAAATTGTAGACTGCCAGTCGCGAATCCTGCTCCTGCAGCTGATAGAGCCGTTTGCCGTCGGGCGAAAATACAAAATGGCGCGGCGCCGAACCGGGCAAAGATTTGGCGCTTGAAAATTCGTCCAACTTTCCGCTGGCATCTAGTGTCCAGACAAAAATCTGGTCCAGTCCGGCGTCGTCGCCGATCACATAGTTGCCGCTGGGGTCGGGAGCAATCATATGCCCGCGCGACGTTTCATGGCTGCTGGGTGCAAACTGTCCGGGCACATTGTCGGTGGCAGCGTCGGGACCCCGCGGACCCGTGGGGCGCACCATATCCGTCACCTCACCTAGGCTACCATCGGCATTGATGCGGACAACCACAAAGCTGCCGCCCTTGGGCGATGAGCCGCCATAGTAATTCGCCACCAGTAGGAATTTTCCCGAAGGGTGAACGCTGATATAGGCCGGTCCCGCACCACTGGACGTGATACTGTTAACGGGTCTCAATGTGCCGTCGGAATTCACGCTATAGGCGCTGAGCGAACCGCTTCGTTCGTTTGCGTAGCTCAGAACTTCACTGTTCGCATAAAGAAACTTGTGGTCCGCTGACAACGCTAGCCAGGACGGCGACAGGCTCTTGGCCACTAGTCGCGGATTTGAAGGCACGCCACTCGCGTCCACATCCACCAGATAAATACCTTCGCCGTGATTGACCCCACGCGCGGTGGGCTCCGGCGTGTAGGTGCCAATATAGGCGCGTGCAGCATCTGCCGGGCTCGCGAACAACAACAGCGACGTGCTAAGTGCTAAGCCTAAGGCTGACCGTGAAACCATGGCCCATTCCTCCCACGTGCGGTTGGCCT
>CANCMM010000251.1:0-3927 GCA_947379335.1 Alphaproteobacteria bacterium
ACCTTGGCGCGGCCAGCCTCTGTCAGTTCCACCAGCGGCAGGCGCACATCCGGGGTGCAATGGCCCAGCAGCGAGGCGGCATATTTGGCGGGCGCGGGGCTGGGTTCGCAGAACATGGCGTCATGCAGCGGCATCAGCCGGTCCTGGTATTCCCGCGCCTTGGCATAGTCGCCGCTGGCACAGGCAGCTTGGAACTCAGCACAAAGACGCGGCGCCACATTGGCCGTCACCGAAATGCAGCCCACGCCGCCATGGGCGTTGTAGCCAAGCGCCGTGCCGTCCTCACCCGAGAGGAGCAGCCAATCCTTGCCGCAGGCCAGCCGCTCGCGGCTGGGGCGGTTCAGGTCGGCGGTGGCGTCCTTCACTCCGATGATGTTCTTGTGCTTGGCCAGGCGCACCATGGTCTCGACATTGATCCCCACCACCGCGCGGCCGGGGATGTTGTAGAGGATGACCGGGATGTCCACGCCTTCGGCGATCGCCATGAAGTGGCGGTACTGACCTTCCTGGTTGGGCTTGTTGTAATAGCCCGTCACATGCAGGACGGCGTCGCAGCCCACCTCCTTGGCGTGGCGGGTGCGCATGATGGCTTCGTCGGTGGAATTGGAGCCGGCGCCGGCGATCACCGGCACGCGCCCCTTGGCCTGCTCCACGCACAGCTCGATCACCCGGGCATGTTCCTCATGGCTCAGGGTCGGCGATTCGCCGGTGGTGCCGCAGGGAACCAGCCCTTGCGTACCCTCGGCGATCTGCCAGTCCACCAGGGCGCGGAAAGCATCTTCGTCCACCTTGCCGTTCTTGAACGGGGTGACCAGGGCGGTGATGGAGCCTTTGATGCGGTCGCGGATATTGCTCATGCTGGTCCCGGTTCTTTTTGCGGCGGTCACATTGTTGCCCGCCTTTTAAGGGCCCATTATGGCCCCGGTGGCGGTGTTTCGTCTAAGCCGATCCACGCTTTTCAACAAGCCGCACCCTGAAATAATGACCATGTCCATCCTGCGTACCTCGCTGCTTCGCACCGCCCTGATCGCCGGGGGCGCCGCCTTCGCCCAGAACCTGCCATCCGGGCTCAGCCGCAACGGCGATGTGGTGATGATGCAGCCGATCCCCGACGGCAGCACGGCCGGTGCTGGTGTTTCGGGGACGCGGCCCAGCCGGCTGCGGTTCCTGTCCGCACCCGAGCATGACCTGTTCAACCGCGCCTTCGAGGCCGCAGGCCGCGGCGACTGGGTGGGTGGGCGCGCCCTGGCGGCACAAGGGCAGAACGCAACCGCCCGGCGGCTGCTGGAATGGCGCTATGCCCTGGACAAGAACAGCGGCGCGAGTTTCGCCGAGATCGACGCGGTGATCAAAGACACCGCATCCTCCAGCAGCGCCGGCGCCTGGCCGCTGCGCGGCACCCTGCAGGCGCGCGCCGAGGCCGCCATCACGCCGGAGATGCCGTCCGCCACGCTGGTGGCCTGGTTCGGCGCCAAGGCGCCCAATTCCTCCATCGGCAAGATCCGCCTGGGCGAAGCGCTGGTCGAGACCGGCGAAAAGACCCGCGGCGCAACGCTGATTCGCCAGGGCTGGGCCGAAGGCAGCTTTGATCCCCCCGTCGAACTGGCCATCGTGCAGAAAGACGGCGCGCTGCTGACCGCCGAAAGTGATCGCGCCCGGGTGGACAATCTGCTCTGGCGCAGCGAGGTCACCGCCGCCAGGCGCACCACGGCACGGATAGAGGGGCAAGCCGCCGATATCGCCAATGCCCGCATCGCGCTGATCGGGAGCGGCCTGCCCCAGGCGCAACGCGCGCTGGACAAGGTCGCCGACAGTTCCGATCCTGGACTGTTGTTCGATTGGGCGCATGCCTTGCGCGTGGCCGGACGCGACAAGGAAGCCCATGCCATCCTGCTGCGCGTGCCCGCCGCGCCCATGGTGCGCGAACATGCCGGGCGCTGGTGGGCGGAATTGAACCTGCATGCCCGTGACGCCCTGTCGGGCGGCGATCCGCGCGAGGCGCTGGCGCTGGTGCAGCATGCCGGCTTCGCATCGGGCGACCAGTTCGCCGAACAGCAATTCCTGGCCGGCTTCATCGCCTTGCGCTTCCTGAAAGACCCGGCGACCGCCCTCACCCATTTCCAGAAGCTGGATGCCGGCGTCGCCCGCCCCATCAGCAAGTCGCGGGCGCAATACTGGATCGGCCGCGCCATGGAGGCACAGGGCGACACTGCGGGCGCGCTGGCGCACTACAAGCAGGCAGCGGCCTATCCGGAGAGCTTCTATGGCCAGATCGCGCTGGCCCATACCGATCCCACTCCCACCCTGCATCTCACCGACACGATTGTAGAGGCTGCGGCGGCCTCAGAACTCGAAACCGATCCGTTGATGCCCGAGATCAAGGTGCTGGCGGATCTGGGCCAGGCCGCCTCCCTGCGCGCCTTCATCGACCGCGACGTGGAAGTCTATTCCTCGCCCCGGCACTTGAAGCGCCTGATGCTGCTGCTGATCGACTGGGGCTATCCGGAGATCGCGGTGCGGCTGGCCAAAACCGCCAGCTATGCCGGCGCGCCCATGCCCACCTTCACCCATCCCCTCATCACCCTGCCATCCTATCCGGGGCCGGGCACCGCGCCCGATGCAGCGCTGGTGCTGGGACTGATCCGCCAGGAGACCGAGTTCGACGCCTATGCCATTTCCGGCGCGGGCGCGCGGGGCCTGATGCAGATGATGCCGGCCAGCGCCAAACTCGCGGCCAAGCAGGCCAGCCTGCCCTACCGGCCCGAGGCGCTGCTCAGCGACACCACCTACAACATGCAGTTGGGCATGACCGAGTATCGGGGCCATATGGACCGCTATGGCGGCTCGACGGTGCTGGCGGCGGCATCCTACAATGCGGGACCCGGCAATGTGAAAAAATGGCTGGCCGCGAATGGCGATCCGCGTAACGGCGATCCCTTGGACTGGATCGAGCAGATCCCGTTCAGCGAGACCCGCAACTATGTACAGCGTGTTTTGGAGAATACCGAGGTTTACCGGGCGCGGCTGGCGGGCAAGGATGTGCCGCTCAGGATATTGCCCGATCTGTATGCGCCGAACCCGCCCTCGATGCCGGTTCTGGCGAAGTAAAAATCAGTTCTTGAAAATGTTCAGCCATTCGCGGGCAAGCTTATGGGCTTCGGCGATCTGGCCGGTGCTCATTTCGGTGGCCAGCTGGTTGCGCCAGTTCTTGGCGGCTTCCACGCCGCGCACCGCGGCCAGGTTGAACCACTTGTGGGCCGCGACCATGTCCACGCCCACGCCCTGGCCGGTCGAATAGGCCAGGCCAAGATTGTAGAGCGCATCTGCGCGCCCTTCCTTGGCATCGCGCTCATACTGCGCCAGTGAATCCACATCGATGCACGCCACGACACATCCCTCTCATCCAGCGCGAGCAGACCGAATGGCTTTCGCGCAGGGTGATGGTGACGCCCGAGAAACTAAGACGCGGTAAACAGCGATTAGCCTTAATTGCTAAGACCCGTTAGGCGTGGTGAACAAATCTCTAATGCTGGGCGTTCTGGCGGCCGCGAATGTCCGCCACCGCACGCGTCACCGCGTCGACAACGGCCTGCGGCTGGTCGTACTGGATGTAGTGACTGCTGTCCGGCACTACGATGTCGACACCACGGGCCGAGAGTGCGGCCAGCTTTTCATGACCAGCCTTCCACGCCCGGTTCATGGCCACACTCTGTTCCGCCGTGAAACCCGGATTGCCGACCTCCTTGCCCCGGGTCAGCACGATGAGTGGCTTGTCGCCGAAACTGGCTGGGGCCGCCTCCAATTCCTTCTGGTCCAGGCTTATGTCGTCCTTGGTATTCTGGAAGCTTTCGACTTCCGAGGCCTTGGTCAGCAAATAGGACGGCCGCGAGTTCTGCGCTTTCTTGAGCGCGGCCAGATCCGGCGGCA
>CANCMM010000252.1:0-3923 GCA_947379335.1 Alphaproteobacteria bacterium
GGCGGTGCGCCAGGCGATCATGTGGAAAGTCGCCTTCTCAACGGAATCCTGCCGCAATGAAACCATGCACGGCACGGTGGTGCTGTCGCTGGCCGATGGCGGCACGCGCTTCGCCATCGGCGCGGGCGCCTGGCGCTGGTCGGACCTGCTGGGTTTGAAGCGATAGCGCAAAAAAGAAAGGGCCGCGTCACACGGCGCGGCCCCATCAATCTTCGAAGGCGCCGGTTTTACGACATCACCACCAGCACGACGCGGCGATTCTGCGCGCGGCCAACGCGGGTCTTGTTGCTGCCTGCCGGATCTTCCTTGCCATAGGAGATGGCCGACATGCGGTTCAGCGGCACGCCATGGCGGTTCATGAAGACGCGAACGGCTTCGGCGCGCTCTTCACCCAGCCGCTGGTTGACGTTCTCCGGACCGCGCGCATCGGTGTGACCCTGGATTTCCAGATAGACGTTGCGGTTGTCGGTCTTCAGCTTGTCGGCGAATTCGGTCAGGCGCTGCTGGGCTTCCGGCGAAAGCTTGGCGCTGGCGGCCTTGAACTTCACCGAGTCGTCCGACAGGACCATGGAGTAGAGGAACTTGCCTTCGGCCAGCTTGCCTGCCGCGGTCGCGCGATCGAGCGCTTCCTTGGTGGATTGGTCAAGCTGGGCCAGCTGGGTGGTATGACGGTCCACCTCGGACTGGGTCGCCTGCGTCTTGGCATCGACGACGGCAACATGCTGATCGACGTAATCACGCGTCGCGCATCCCCCCAGGCTGATGGCCGCGGCGACCATGGCGGAGGTGAGGATGGCGGTCTTCAATTTCTGCATCGCTTTTTCCTTATGTTTCTGCCCCGGAACCCACGCAGCGTCATGCGACAGTGTGGCGAAAATGGGCCCGAAAAGGTCCGGATGCGCGGCAAGTCTTCGCCAAATTTGGCGACGGACGAATTCGGCAAGGGCGGTCACCTGCGCCGCGGCGCCACTTTGATTTCCGAAAAATCGCGCAGTGGCATCAAGATGCTGCGACGCGGGCGACAGCGAGGTTGCTCTCGCTGCCTTGCAGCAGCAAACTGAGTTCCATGCTTTTGCCTGAACTTCTCCTCAGCTTTGCCCTTGTCGCCATTACCGGCTTCGCCGCCCTGGCGGCGCGGCGCTGGAACATTCCGATCTCCATCTTCCTGGTGATGCTGGGTCTGGCCATCAGCTTTCTGCCCGGCATGCCGCGCATCGAGCTGCGTCCCGAACTGGTGATGAGCCTGCTCTTGCCGCCGCTGCTCTATCGCGCGGGCGTGCAAATGAGCTGGCGCGGCTTTCGCGACAATCTGCGGCCCATCCTGCTGCTCGCCGTCGGCGCGGTAATCTTCACCGCCGTGGCGGTGGCGGGAGTATCCTATTACCTGCTGGGCCTGCCGCTGGCCGTCGGCTTTGTGCTGGGCGCGGTGGTGTCGCCGCCCGACGCCGTGGCGCCCATGGCGATCGCGCGGCGTTTCGCCCTGCCCAACCGCATTCTCACAATCCTGGAAGGCGAAGGGTTGGTGAACGACGCCACCGCCCTGATCCTGTTCAGCTTCGCGGTGGGCGCGGTGGCGATGGGACGCACCTTCTCGTTGCCGGCCGCGATCGGCGAGTTCCTGGCTATCGTGGCGGGCGAAATTGTCTGGGGCCTGGTGATCGGCAGGGGCGCGCTGGTGCTGCGGCGCTGGGCCGGCGAGCCGCGGGTGGAGATGGTGTTCGCGCTGCTGACCCCCTTTGTCGCCTTCTGGATACCCGAAAGCCTGGGCGGATCGGGCGTGCTGGCCACGGTGGTCTGCGGTCTTTACGTCAGCTGGAACGGCCCGCGTTTCATCTCGCCGGCCACGCGCCTGCAAGGCTTTTTCGTCTGGGACCTGGTGATCTACCTGATCGAGGGCCTGGTGTTCCTGATCACCGGCCTGCAGGCCCGCGTCATCGCTGATACGCTGGACCTGTCGCAATGGAAAAGCCTGGCGCTGGCCTGCGCCCTGGTCTGCGTGGTCATCATCGCGGTGCGGTTCATCTGGGTGTTCGCGGTGACCTATGCCACCCGCCTTGTACCCGCCCTGGCGCGGCACGATCCCTTGCCGCCCTGGCAGGGGATTTTCATCATCGCCTTCACCGGCATTCGCGGCGTGGTGTCGCTGGCGGCGGCCTTGTCCATCCCCATCATGGCGGACGGCGGGGAGTTCCCCCATCGCGGCTTGCTGCTGCTGATCACCTTCTCGGTGATCCTGGTGACCCTGGTGGGCCAGGGCTTCACCCTGCCCTGGGTGATCCGGATGCTGGGCATCGCCGAGCATGGCCGGCGCGAAGCCGACACCGACAAGAAAAAGGAAATCAGCGCCCGGCTGGCCAGCATCGATGCGGCCCTGGCGCGGCTGGATTCGCTGGAAGGCGCGGTGGCGGCGCCCGAAACCGTGTCGGCGCTGCGGCGGCGCAACCAGGACCGCCGCGCCTATTTCGTCGCCGCCTGCCAGGACCTGGCGACCGGCGATATCAGCAATGCCAGCGCGGCGCTGCAGCTTCAATTCCTGGGTGCCGAGCGCGCCAGCATCGCCGAGCTGTATTACCGGGGCGAGATCAGCGACGACGCCCGCCGCCGTATCGAGCGCGAACTGGACCTGGAGGATTCCCGCATCCGCCACAGCGCCGAAAGCGGCGCCGCAAGAGCGCTTTAATTGTTTCCCCCATCCGTCACAGCTCGGGTCGGCTCCGCGTTCGCACGCTGCCGCTACTCACCCTCGCTGCGACACCTTCCCCCGCTCGTCGCTTCGCTCGCGGGGGAAGGAAGCTGTCGGATGCTGAGGGTCGCGCCGCGGAATGCGGCGCTCGCGTTCCGCTAAGGCCGCCGCCAGACCAGCATCTTGCTGGTCAGGACCTGTACCACTTCGCCCTTCTGGTTCTTGGTCTCCGTGCGGACCGTGATCATGCCGCGCTCGGGCTTGGAGCGGGACGGGGTCACCGCCAGCACTTCGCTCATCGCCTGCAGGATGTCACCTGGGCGGGTGGGGCGCGGCCAGGTGATCTCGCCGCCCGCGCCGATCAATCCGCCGGCGATGGGCATACCGCTTTTGACCAGCAGCGACATGGTGATGGAGGCGGTGTGCCAGCCGCTGGCGGCGAGCCCCTGGAAAAAGCTGTTGTCCGCATCGGTTTCGCTGAGGTGGAAGGGCTGCGGATCAAAGCGGGCGGCGAAGGCTTTGATCTGGGCGGAATCCAGCGCGTGGGTGCCGCTGGTAAAGCGCTGACCCACATGAAAGTCTTCCAGATAGAGCCCCGTCATCGGCCCATGCTAGGCGGGGGGAGTGGCCCGGGCAACATGCCCAAGCCGGTGCGCAGGAGCGTCTGGCGCGCGGCGTGTCACAAAAGAAATGATTTTCGGAACGAAGCTTGCGCTCGCGCATTGGCGCGAAGGCGCGTAAAGTTTTTGCGTCACATCAAAACCATGGAGTGAATGACATGGCTGCGAAGAAAAAGAAGAAAGCCGCGAGCAAGAAGAAGGCGGTGAAGGCCAAGAAGGGGGCCCAGGCAAAGAAAGCCAAGAAGGCGGCGAAGAAGTCCGCCAAGAAAACGAAGGCCAAAAAAACGGCCAAGAAGACTGTAAAGGCGGCCGCCAAGAAGGCGCCGGCCAAGAAGGCAGGAGCGTCGGCGAAAGCCGGAGCGACCAAAAATAAAGTGAAGTCCGCCAAGAAGAAGCAGATCGTGGGCGAAGGCGATTACGCCGCCACCCGCAAGTTTGATTCCGACCAGACCGCCTTTGTCGCCAAGAACAAGGCGAATATCCCAGCCTTGGGCAAGGATGCCGAAATAGCCCTGGATGGTCCGCAGGGCGATATGCTGCGCGATGCCGAAGCTGCGGCGGCGGGGCGCTCCCGCGACAATTTCTGATATTGCCTGAAACAGAAAGGCCGCGGTTCTTAG
>CANCMM010000253.1:0-3911 GCA_947379335.1 Alphaproteobacteria bacterium
ATCGCCCGCGCGGAACTGCCGCTCAGAAACACCAGAAAATCCTTGGCCGCGGGGGAGGCGCTTTTGGTCAGCGCCACCGGGTATGTGATGGGTGCGTGACTGTCCTCGGGGAAGATGCCCACGACTTTGACCGACGGCGATATCTTGGCATCAGTGGCATAGACAATGCCGAAAGGGGCTTCGCCGCGCGCGATATATTCCAGCGCCACGCGAACATTCTCCGCCGGCGCCACTTTGGACGCTACGCTGTCCCATACGCCCAGGCTGGTCAGCGCCGCCTTGGCGTATTTTCCGGCGGGCACGGAGGCGGGATCGGCCAGGGCAAGGCGTCCATCACCCAGAGCGCCGGCCAGATCGAAATGCGGTGCGATCTTGGGTGCGGCCTTGCGGTCCAGCGCCGTTATCAAGACCAGCCGGTTGCCCAACAGATCCTTGCGGGCGGCAAGAAGGCCGCCCTTTTGCAGGAAATCCATCCAGTCGGTATCAGCTGACATGAAGATGTCCGCCCGGGCGCCCTGGTCGATCTGGCGGGCCAAAGTCGAGGATGCGCCGAACGACAAGGTGACCGTGATGCCCGTTTTGGCTTTATAGGCGTCGGCCACGGCCGTGAGGCTGTCGGTAAGCGAGGCTGCGGCGAAAACCGTGACGGTGGCGACAGGCTGGGCGACGGCAATACAGGGCTGCATAAGCAGCGCCAGCGTTCCCAGCAGTGCCGCGCGGCGATTGGTGGACAAGGCGACCCTCGCGGCTTAGCGTTTCAAGATCGCATCGTGCGACAGGAAAGAACGTGTCACACAGTCCCGCACCTGCCAAGACCGGTCGCGCACGGTTGATGCGCGTGGACGACGCGCGCGCTGCGATGCTGTCGGCGGTCAAGCCGCTTGCGGCGGAACACGCGAACCTGGACGGCGCATTGGGCCGGGTGTTGGCCGGCGCGGTTACGGCGATGCGCGACCAGCCGCCCTTCGCGGTGTCCGCAATGGACGGGTACGCCATTCGCAGTGCCGATACGCCGGGCAAGTTGCGCGTCATGGGCGAGTCCGCGGCCGGCCGGGGTTTTGAAGGTCGTTGTGAAGAGGGCGACGCTATCCGGATATCAACGGGCGCCGCCATACCGCAAGGCGCCGATACGGTCGTCATACAGGAAGATGTAAGCCGCGACGGCGATTTTGCGGTTGTGCCCGCCGTGGCGCCCGGAAAAAATATTCGGCCGCGTGGCGGAGATTTCACCGCCGGATCCATCCTGCTGCCGCAAGGCCGGTTGCTGGACGGTGTGGCAGTATCATTGGCCGCCGCAACAGGCGCGGCAGCGCTGCCGGTCATTCGCTGTCCCCGCATCGCCATCCTGTGCAGCGGCGATGAACTGGCGGCGCCTGGCACGGCGCCGGGTCCGTACCAGATTTTTGATTCCGCAACCTATGGTGTCGCCGGCCTGGTTCATGCCTGGGGCGGCATCGCACAGCGCCTGGATGTTGCGCGAGATGACCCCGCCATTATCGCCCGGGCCGCGGAGGAGGGCTTGCGCAACAGCGATCTTCTGGTCGTCATTGGAGGCGCGTCGGTTGGCGATCATGATCATGCCCGGCCGGCACTGATGCGGCTTGGCCTTGAACTGGCTGTCGAGAAAATAGCGGTGCGGCCGGGAAAACCGACCTGGTTCGGCGCGACGCCGCAGGGCCGGGTACTGGGACTTCCGGGCAATCCATCTTCCGCCCTGGTTTGCGCATATCTGTTTCTGAGACCGTTGATGGAGGCGATGCTGGGCCGCGATGCCGCGCGCTGTGTCGCGTTTCGCCAGGCGCGACTGACCCGTGCGATGCCGGCCAACGGCCCGCGCGAACATTATTTGCGGGGATTGCTGGATGTTGATGCCGGCGCGCGCCTGATGGTTCGCAGTTTCGAAGACCAGGATTCTTCCCTGATTTCCGTCTTTGCCGCGGCCAACGCCCTGATCCGCATCCCACCCGATGCGGCGGCGCTGGAAGAGGGCGCGCTGGTGGATGTTCTGCCGCTGGGTGGCCTGTGATTTCGCCGGCCGAAACACAGATCCTGACGACCAGCTTCAGCGTCGCGCTTTGGGCCGTGGCCTGCTCGCTGCCGTTGGCTGTTGCCTGTGCATTTTTTCTGTCACGGCGATTTGCCGGCAAGCTCGCTTTGGACGGATTGGTGCACCTGCCAGTCATTCTACCCCCTGTGCTCATAGGCTTTGTGTTGCTGGCGCTGCTCGGCCGGCGCGGCCCCATCGGCACTTGGCTGGAACAGGCGGCAGGCATTCATCTGGCTTTCACGCGTGAAGGCGCCGCGCTGGCCACGGCGGTGATGATTTTTCCGGTTTTTGTTCGTAGCGTTCGACTGTCGTTTGAAGCGGCCGACAGAAACCTGTTCGAAGCCGCGGCCGTGTTGCGCGCCGGACCGCTGGACCGCTTTGTCTCTGTCGCTCTACCGCTGGCCGGCCCCGGCATTCTGGCCGGCACTGTGATGGCCTTCGCCACCGCGCTGGGGGAGTTTGGCGCCGTAATTACTTTCGCCGCCAATATTCCGGGCCAGACCCAGACCCTTCCGCTGGCGATCTACGCGGTCTTGCAGCAGCCGGGCGGTGAAGCGGAGGCGATGCGATTGGCGGTGATGTCCATCGTCCTGGCAATGCTGGGGCTGGCGGCAGCCGCGGTCCTGCAGCGCTGGGCTGCGCGGCGGCTGACAGGATGAGCGCGCTGCGGGCCGATATCGCGCTGCGTCAAGGCAGCTTCGCGCTGAACGTTCGCTTCACCGCACCGGGTGACGGCATTACGGTCCTGTTCGGGCCGTCGGGCAGCGGAAAATCCACCTTGTTGTCGGTGCTGGCGGGATTGAAGCGGCCCAATCAAAGCTCCATCGCGCTGGGCGATCGCAAGATTGATGATGTTGCGCCCCATCGCCGGGGGGTAGGCCTTGTGTTTCAGGATGCGCGGCTGTTTCCGCATCTTACGGTGCGACGGAATTTGTCCTATGCCCAGCGCAGGGCGCCGCGCGCAACAGTGAGTCTTGGCGATGTCGCGGAATTCTTTGACCTGTCCGCGATCCTGGACCGGCCGGTGGGCAATCTGTCCGGCGGAGAAAAAAGCCGCGTGGCGTTGGCCCGCGCGCTTTTGTCGTCGCCGGAATTTCTGCTGCTGGACGAGCCCTTCGCCGCCCTGGACGGGGCGCGACGACGTTCTTTCATCGCGGTGCTGCTGAAAATGCATCGCACCTGGCGCCTGCCCATGATGGTGGTGACGCACAACATAGACGATGCGGCGGCGTTGGCGTCCCATCTTGTCGCGCTGAAGGACGGCGCAGTGGTGGCGTCGGGAGAATTTCGGGCCGCCAGCCGGACGGCGGCCTTCACCGCGCTGCTGGATGCGCGCGATACGGGTGCGGCCTTGGCGACGTCGGACCTGCGATTCATGCAAGACGCGGATGCTCGCTCGCTTTGGCTGCGTGCCGATCAGGTCTTGCTGGCGTCGCAACCGCCCCGCGCCATATCGGCGCGCAACATCCTGCAAGGCGAAATCCGCGCTATTCAGCGGGAGGGTGCGAACAGTTGTCTGGTGGAGCTTCAGACGCAGGCCGGCACCATTGTTTCGCGCGTGACGCCGGAGGCTGTCGCGGAATTGGGGCTGGCTGCAGGCCGTCAGGCCTGGGCGCTGGTCAAGGCTCACGCCCTTTAGCGGCGATGGTACATTCCTGCAAAGCCGCTAAGATGGGAGCGCTTCCGCATCGCATGCAGGCTGTCCGCAAATGCCCGATCTCACCTTGTTATGGTACATCCCCAACGAGGTTCACGCTGGACACCGGGGTGATGCCGGCGTCGTCGATCACAACAGCCTGGAGACACTCGCCGGCCAGGCACGTGCGCTGGAAGCCAGTGGCTGGCAAGGCGCGTTGATCGGGGC
>CANCMM010000254.1:0-3900 GCA_947379335.1 Alphaproteobacteria bacterium
TGACGGAATTTGTCGCCTATAGCCGCATACAGGCGCACCAGCATCGCTGGTACGACACCTTGGCCAGCTCAGCGATTGCCGCCGGTTACAGCGCTGTCCTGGTGACGCCCTTCAAGCGGAAATACAATATCGACACATCGTTGGAAGCAGCGCCGGACGGCGCAGTGGTGCGGATGTCTTACGCTTGGTAGAGCACGGACCTGAGTTGAACATCAGGGAAGTCTCGGGACTAGGACTGCCAAGCAGATCGCAAGATACGCCAGTGGCAACAGCATCCACATAATCGGACGTCGCACTTCCTTATTGTGATAGCTCCGCCATCCGCACACCAGTCCAAGTAGCGCGAGGATCGGCAACGGTGCGTATAGCGCCAAAAAGGGTGAAAGATGGAAACTGACGGTGACCCCATAAACGAAGACTAGACCGATAAGAAACGCCAGTCCGTCAAGGATTGTCAGTATCCAAAGTATCAGCAGCGACACACCTCTGAGATCAGCCGGGCTGATTTTTCGCCCGCTTCTTCCACTTGTAGAAGCTGAGCGAGTTTTTCCAGAAATACTTTTCCGCCTCTTCCCGTGTGCGGGTGGCGAAGTAGGCGCGCGCAATGTCCACGATCTGGGCCGGCGTGGCGGTGCCCCAGCTGTTGGGCCAGTCGGTGCCGAACACCACCCGGTCCGCGCCGAAGGTCGCCATCAACTGGTCCAGCCGCGCCTTGTGGGCGGCAAGCCCGCGGCCCGGATTGGTGCGGTGATCGATCTCCGACAGCTTGGCGTAGATTTTCGGCCGGCTGTGGATTTCCTTCAGCACCGCGTCATAACCGGTCTGCTGAGCCGGGGTGGGATCGAAGGATGGCAGGTGATCCAGCATGATGCGCAGGCTGGGAATCTTGTCGTTGATCCGCACCATCGCCTGCATCAACTCGACATCGGGATTGGCGGTGTCCATCACCAGGTCGGCATCGGCGACGCGCTTCAGCCCGTCCATGAACTTGGGATCGTTCACTTGGCTTGTGACGTCGCGGTTCCAGATCTTGCCGCAGCGTATCCCCAGGAACAGCGGGTCCTTGCGGAAACGGTTGAACTGATCAGCGAAATCCGGCTTTTCCGGCTCCAGGTCGCCCACCGTGCCGACGAACAAAGGATCGGTATGCTCCTGCTCCAGCACCCACAGATTGTCTTCGATCCAGGGACTGGCCTCCAGCTCGATGGCGCCGACGATGTTCAGCGGCGTGGCGAAAGCGCGGTAGGTGGACGGCAGCGCCACGCCATTCTTTTCCTTGGCCCATTCGGGCGAACCGGCATAGGGCACACCCTGCGGCCGGCGGGAGTCGAACAGATGGACATGGGTATCGATGATCGGAATGTCGGCCAACGGCGCGGCGGCGTGCGCGATGCCGGCCCAGAATGCTGACGCGGCAGCGC
Source organism: Alphaproteobacteria bacterium (assembly GCA_947379335.1). Taxonomy (GTDB): domain Bacteria; phylum Pseudomonadota; class Alphaproteobacteria; order Micropepsales; family Micropepsaceae; genus Rhizomicrobium. The sequence continues at coordinate 1,422 of CANCMM010000254.1, forward strand.
CAGCCAGAAAATCACGACGCTGCATATCCGCCTCTTTCTTCTTTATTCGCCCGCGGGCGCCGCGCGCCCCATATCGGCATCCTTGGCTTCCGGTCCCAGGAACATCATGGTCGCGATCAGGATCGCGGCGAATGTCGCCACCACCGCCAGCGCCAGCCCGTAATGATCCAGGCCCAGGAACTGCTTGCCGCTTTCGGCCAGCTCGGCCTGGTACACCGCATTGACCGAGGCGATCAGATTGCCCAGCTGGTAAACCGTGCCCGCGAAAGTGCCGCGCACATTGGGGGGCGACAATTCATTGAGATGCACCGGCACCACGCCCCAGGCGCCCTGCACGCAGACCTGCATCAGGAAAGCGCTGGCCGCCAGCATCATCACGGTCGTGGCGGAGGCCCAGAAATAGATCACCGGCAGCGCCAGCAGCGCCACCATGATCACTGTTTTCCTGCGGCCGAAGGACTGGCTGAAGCTGGCAAAGGTCAACCCGCCCACGATCGCGCCCAGATTGAGCACCACTGTGATGAAGGTCACCGTCGCATCGTCGAAATGGTGCTGCACGCGCAGGAAGGTCGGATAGATGTCCTGGGTACCGTGGCTGAAGAAGTTGAAGCCGGTCATCAAGAGGATGGCGTAGATCGCCAGCTTCCAGTGCTGGCGCACGAAGGGCGTGGCAAAGCCGGCCAGGATCACCAGCGGCACCACCGCCGCCACGATGTAGAGCAGGCCTTCCTCGCGGCCAAAGCGGATCAAGACGGCCAGCATGGCGCTGAGGATCACCGCCACACCGAGCAGGTGCAGGATGTGCTTGCCCGCCTTCACCACCGCGGGGCGGCGCCACACCGGCGATTCCGGCACCGCCATGGCGATATAGATCGCCAGCAGCAGGCCGGGGATCATCCCCACCATGAACATGCCGCGCCAGCCAAAATCGGCATGCACCGCGCCGAACGCCAACGCCGCAACCAGGTAACCTGACGGATATCCCGACTGCAGCAGGCCCGACACGAAGCCGCGCGCCTTGGACGGAATGCTCTCGAAGGCCAGGCTGGCGCCGATGCCCCAGATGCCGCCCATCGCCACGCCGAACAATCCGCGCGCGATCAGGAATACCGACAGGCTGGGCGCGAAGGCGGTGGCGAAACCGAACAGCGAATAGAGCAGGATGTTGAGGATCAGGACCGGCTTGCGCCCATAGTCGTCAGCCAGCCGTCCGAACAGGAAGGCGCCCAGCGGCCGCACCGCCAGGGTCAGGGTGACGGCCACCAGAATGTCGGCGGCGCTCTTGGCACCGAACTGACCGATCAGATCCTTGACGACGAAGGTCAGGACGAAGAAGTCGAAGGCGTCCAGGGTCCAGCCCAGATAGGCGGCGGCAACCACATGCTTCTGGGGGCGGGTCCAACCTTTAAGTGCGTCCAACGCCATGCTTAAGCCCCCAACCATCAACAGAGGCGCGAGTATGCCGGGGCTGGAAGATTCAGCAACCCCTTAACCTGCTGACGCGGCGCAGCAATCTGCCTAGATGATGTCTATTTTGAAGACGTAGCCGCCGCTGGGACTGTTGAGTTCGGGGAAACCGGGCTGCGCGAACTTCTCGTTGATCGGCCAACCGGGATGCTCGCCGGCATCCACGCCATACAGCTGGCCATCCATCACCGCGACGTCATGCATATCGCAGGAGCCCGGCACAAAATCCACGAACTCCAGCACCGCGCCCGACTTGATGTCGTATTTGATCAGTCCCGGCGTGTAGCCCTCATAACCCGGCACCTTGGGATCCTGGGTGCCATAGACCTGCCAGATGGCGTTGCCATCCACTTCGATGCCGTGCAGCCGGTCGACATGCGCCGCGGGAAACATCCAATCGCATTCCCAGGTCACCGGATTCATCCGCACCAGCGCTTCCAGCCGGTTGGACTGAATCCACAGCCGCCCGCCATTGGTATTCTCCCAGGCCAGGCCGTGGCAGGAGCCGCCATTGTCCTTGGGGCCGAACGGGATCTGGCGCGCGCTGATGGTCTTGCCGTTCATGTCGGTCTGGAACACGCCTTCGACCGGCGGGTTGGGCGGGTTGTGCACCGATGCGCCATTGGCGCCGCTCCAGATGAAGCCGTTGCCCACCGCCATGCCGCTGCAGTCTTCGCACTTGGTCACCACGCTGTGCAGCACCTTGCCCTTTCGGTCCAGAAGCCAGGCGGTCTCGGGTCCCCGGTCATGGCGCTGCTGCTGCACCCAGAAACCCTTGCCGCCCGGATCGGCAGTGATGGCATTGGGCCAGGACGGCGGCGTCAGGAACAGCTTGGTGGTCTTGGCCTTGCGGCGCGGGATCGGCTTGGCCTTCATGCTGGACAGCGTGCGGCCCAGATCATCGGTACCGGGCTTCTTCGCCTGCGCCTGGCCGAATGCCGGCGTGGCGGCCAGCGCGGCGGCGGCCGTCAGGAATTGTCTTTTGTCCATGTGTGTCTCCTTAGTTGGGCAG
>CANCMM010000255.1:0-3887 GCA_947379335.1 Alphaproteobacteria bacterium
GTCGGAAGCCGGACCCAAACACATCTGGACCTGGCTGAACGGGCTGAAGCCGATACGCGGCCTGTTGCTGGTGCTGTTGCTGATCCTGCCCTGGCTGGCCGCCATCACCATCCAGAGCCAGGGCGAATTCCTGGAACAGTCGCTGGGCAATGATTTCGCCGGCAAGCTGGCGGGCGGACAGGAAAGCCACGGCATGCTGCCGGGCTATTACCTGTTGCTGTCGGCGGCGAGTTTCTTTCCCGCCATCCTGTTCGTGGCGCCGGGCCTCGCGCTGGGCATCGCGCGGCGCGATGAACCGGGCATCCGTTTTCTGCTGGCCTGGGCCGGCGCCTGGTGGCTGGTCGTCGAGGCGGTGCCCACCAAGCTGCCGCACTATGTCCTGTCGTCATATCCCGCATTGGCCATCCTGGCCGCGATGTTCGTGCTGGATCCGCGCCCGGTTCGCTTCCTGACGGCGGCGCGCTGGATCGGAATTGTTCAGTTCGTGATCGGTGCAGGACTGCTGACTGCTGCGCTATTGCTGGCGCCGCATTATTTCGGCGGCGCAATGCAGTGGCCGCTGCTGGTGCTGGCCGGTATGGGCGCATCCCTGGCGCTGGCGGCGCTGGTGCTGGCACTGCTGCGAAAATCGGCGCTGGCGGTGATGCTGTCGCTGCTTGCCATGCTGGTGTTCGTGCCCATGCTGACCGCTTACGTCGGCCCGCGTCTGGATCAGCTCTGGATCACGCAGCGCCTCAAGCCGCTGGCCGATGCCGCGTACCAGCCGGGCGATCCGCCGCCGGCGCTGGCCGGTTATCAGGAGCCCAGCATGGTCTTTACGTTCGGCAAGGATGTGGTGCTCACCGATGGGGCAGGGGCCGCCGACGCGGGCGCCAAGTCCGGCGGCCTGGCGCTGGTGGAGGACGAGGCGGTGGGGGATTTCCTGGCCCGGCTGGCCGAGCTGCAGGCCGACGCCTCACGGATAGGCGAAGTCTCCGGCTTCAATTATTCGCGGGGGCGCAAGATGCATGTGACCTTGTACCGGGTCGCCCACCAGCGCGATCTGCATTAGCCTTCGCCCATGATCCCGACCTTCGAAGATGTCAAAGCCGCCGCCGCCCGCATCGCGCCGCACGCGGTGCGCACACCGCTGGTGGAATCCCCGGCGCTAAATGCCCGCACCGGCGGGCACATTTTTCTCAAGCTGGAAAATTTACAGCGCACCGGTTCGTTCAAGTTTCGCGGCGCCTGCAACCGGCTGGCGATGATTCCCCAAAGCGCCCGCGCCAACGGCGTGGTGGCCTTTTCCTCCGGCAACCATGCCCAGGGCGTGGCGGCGGCGGCGCAATTGTTCGGCATGCCGGCGGTGATCGTGATGCCCGCCGATGCGCCCCGTCCCAAGATCGAGGGCACGCGGGCTTATGGTGCGACCATCGTGACCTATGACCGGGTGCGTGATGACCGCGAGGCCATTGCCGCAAGGATATGTGCCGAGCGCCAGGCGGTGCTGGTCAAGCCGTTTGACGATGCCGGCATCATTGCGGGGCAGGGAACGGCGGGTTTGGAAATCGCCGAGGATGCGGCTCGCTTCGGCGTCACCCTGGACGAAGTGCTGGCGCCCTGCAGCGGCGGCGGACTGGTCAGCGGCGTGGCGCTGGGCCTGAAAGGTTCCGGCGTGACGGCAAAGGTTCACAGCGTGGAGCCGGAAAATTTCGACGGCATGAAACGCTCGCTGGAAGCGGGCGCGCGGGTCAAGGCGCCGGGCGGCGCGCTGTCCATCGCCGACGCCCTGATGGCGCCGATCCCGGGCGAAATCGTGTTCGAACTGGCCAAAGGCCTGCTGGCGCCGGGCCTGGCGGTCAGCGATGCCGAGCTGGAAGACGCCATGGATTTTGCCGCGAGGGAGTTGAAGCTGCTGGTGGAACCGGGCGGGGCGGCGGCGCTGGCCGCTATTCTGGCCGGGAAAATCGGCGTCCGCGGCCGCACCGTGGCGCTGGTCCTGTCCGGCGGCAACGCCGACTTCGCCGTCAACCTTCGTTAAGCCGTTTACCACACGGCCATCGTTTGGTTGGCTAGTGCTGCGCGCAGGCGCAAGGCTTGCGGCGAAACCCCGCAGTCAAAGTTAATGCCATGAGCAACCTGATCCGCTGGCGCGACGATCATCACATGCTGCCGCTGGTGCTGGCCGCCTCCTTTGTGCTGGTCGTGGCCATCGGCGCCGCGGTGATCTGGTCGCGCGACGTGGCGATCCCCGCAGATGAACGCATCGCCTCGCTGTCCGCGGTGCAGGCCCCGTTCGAGCAGGTGAAGGTCGGCCAGACCTCCCAGTCGGAACTGACCGGGCTGGGCCTGGATGCCAATCACTACAAGACGCAGACCCTGTCGGGCCTGGGCGTACAGGAATATTTCATGCCCAGGACCACCACCGAGTTCGACCAGATGGACCCGGCGTTGCGCTCCTGCTTCGAGAATGTCGACCGCTGCCGTGCGGTGGTGTTCCCGCTGGCCCCCGGGAACGGCGGCTTCATGAGCGCCAATGCCGCGCCGCGCGAGAAGGGCCGCATGGTCTTCCTGCTGCGCAATGGCAAGGTGGCGTACAAGTCGATCGACGGCGTCTAGGCCACTTGTCATTCCCGCGTCAGCGGGAACCCAACTTCATCATCGGTGCCGGAAGCGGCCTTTGGCCGCTAAGGCGGGTGGCACCAATAACGCCGCGCTTCTCGCGCCCGGCAATGTCCGCTTTGCGCCAAAAGCGGTCATTCGCGCAGCTATCTGAGACGGCTGAGCAGGAAGCGGCCGTGAGGCACGACCGACGGCGCTTAGCGACAGCGTAGCGGCGCGGTCAAATCGATCCAGCGGATCGATTTGAGTGTCGAACGCCACGAGTTTGGGCGAGGGGCGGCCGCTAAGGCCGGCGCGGCGCCAATGGCGCCGCGATTCTCGCGCCCGTTCGTCCGCTGTCGCGAATGCGGTGTTTTCGTATTTGAGCTTGCTGCCGTTCCGGCCCCGCAGCCGTCGGTCGCTAGGACGCGACCGACGTTCTGCACATGCGGTGCTTTATTCTGCACCGCGGGGCTTCTCGCGCCCGCGCTGTTAGCGCGGCGCGAGAACCATCATCATCTGCCGGCCTTCCATCTTCGGATACTGCTCCAGTTTCGCGAAGACTTCGGTGTCTTTCTGGACGCGGGTCAGCAGTTCCATGCCCAGATGCTGGTGGGCCATTTCGCGGCCGCGGAAGCGCAAGGTGACCTTGACCTTGTCGCCATCGTCGAAGAAACGCTTCATCGCGCGCATCTTCACGTCGTAATCGTGATCGTCGATGGTGGGGCGCATCTTGATCTCCTTGATCTCGATGACCTTCTGCTTCTTGCGGGCCTCGTTGGCCTTCTTCTGCTGTTCGTACTTGAACTTGCCATAGTCCATCAGCTTGCAGACGGGCGGCTTGTTGTCGGGAGAAACCTCCACAACGTCGAAGCCTTTTTCCTCGCCCAGCGCCAATGCCTCATCCAGGCCGATCTCGCCATACTTGTGGCCGTCGTCGCCGATCAGGAAGATGCTCTTGGCGGTGATTTCGTCGTTGATGCGCGGTCCATCCTTGGCCGGCGGCGGGGCATTACCCTGAAAACGTCTGGGAACTATGACTCTCTCCTGTTGTTACGACCGGACCGGCGGCAAAAAGCGACGGCTTCGCGAGGAACTTGGCCGGCCTCGCGAAACACATTTCGGATCATTGGCGCGGTTGGGTCTCTCGTGGCCGCTCAACGAAGGTCGGGCGGCACGGCTTCGGCCGACAGCATAGAAATCGCCGCCTCCAGCGCAAGGCTTTCCTGACCCTCAACCCCCAGTTTTCGCAGGGTAATGGTGCGGTTTTCGGCCTCCCTGCGGCCCAAAACCATCAGATTGGGGGT
>CANCMM010000256.1:0-3885 GCA_947379335.1 Alphaproteobacteria bacterium
AAGTCGAAAAGGCCCATCCCGATGTTTTCAATGTGCTGCTGCAGGTGCTGGACGACGGCCGCCTGACCGATGGCCAGGGCCGCACCGTGGACTTCCGCAACACCGTGATCATCCTGACCTCCAACCTGGGCACCGAGGGCGACCAGACCCATGCCCGCGCCCAGGTGATGCAAGCGGTGCGTTCGCACTTCCGGCCCGAATTCCTCAACCGGCTGGACGAGATCATCCTGTTCCACCGCCTGACGCGGGCCAACATGGACAAGATCGTCGACATCCAGATCGGCCGCCTGGACAAGCTGCTGGCGGATCGCAAGATCGCCATCACCCTGGATGACAAGGCGCGGCACTGGCTGGGCAATGCCGGCTACGATCCGGTCTATGGCGCACGGCCCCTGAAGCGGGTGATCCAGCGCCGATTGCAGGACCCGCTGGCCCATCTGTTGCTGGAAGGCAAGATCACCGACGGTGCCAACGTCACGGTCAGCGCCTCCAAGACTGGTCTGACCGTCGATGGCAAGGAGTTCTCGGCGGGTGCCGACGAACTGAGCGATGTCCCGCCCGCAGGAACGGCTCTCAACTAGCCACCTGTCATGGCCCACCAAGTGTGGGCCATCCAGGTGGGAGAACTCTTTGTCGCCAGGTAAATCTCCGCTTCTATTGATGAAGTGGAAGCGGCATCATCTGGGTGGCCCGTTCATACGCTGCCGCTATGAACTTGCGGGCCATGACAGTTGGGGGTTGAAAGTGGGTGGCGAAATTGCATTCGACGATTTTCTGAAAGTGGATATCCGCGCCGGCACCATCGTGGCGGCGGAGCCGTTTCTGGAAGCCCGCAAGCCCGCCTTCAAGCTGACCATCGATTTCGGCGCCGAGATCGGGGTCAAGAAGTCTTCGGCCCAGATCACCAGGCATTATGCGCCGGACGCGCTGGTCGGAAAACAGGTGATCGCCGTGGTGAATTTCCCGCCGCGCCAGATCGGCCCCTTCATGTCGCAGGTGCTGACCTTAGGCGTGCCGGACGAGAATGGCGAAGTGGTGCTGCTGCATCCCAGCCTGGCCGCGCCCAATGGCGGGCGGATGTTCTGACGTGCTGAACCCCGAACAATTCAAAGACCGGGAATTGTGGCGGACGCGCGCGCCCGGACTGCATATCGGCGAAGACCGCATCTTCCGCGAGGCCAAAGCCTTCCGCCCCAGCAATGAACAGGCTGCCGACCTCAGCGCCCGCATCAAGGACGAGGGCTATTTCCAGATCGCCCATGATACGGGGCTGGACCTGAAACTGATGGCCGATACCGTGCGCGGGCTTTCCGCAGACGGCATCTCGCCGGTCTTTGCCTTCCTGTTCGACGAATTCTGGGCGCCGTTCCATGCCCTGGACGCGCTCTATGGCAGCATTCTGGGCGGCTACGGCATGCTGCCGCATTGCTGGGTGTGGAATGTCGATCCGCAGAAAGGCGATGCGGGCTGGAATCCGCATCGCGACATGGGTCATGTCTCGCTGCGCCCCGACGGCTCGCCCATCGCCATCACCACCTGGATTCCGCTGTCCGACGCCAATCCGCTGAACAGCTGCATGTACATGGTGCCGGCCCATGCCGATCCGGTCTATGGCACACCGCGCGACAAGGAGATGCTGTTCGAGTTGCCCTCCATTCGCGCGCTGCCGGTCCAGCCGGGCGAAATCCTGGTGTGGAACCAGGCGGTGTTGCACTGGGGCAGCCGTTCCTCGCCGCGCGCCGAGCAATCGCGCGTCAGCATGGCATTCGAATTCCAGCGCAGCGACAGCCCGGCTTTCGCCCAGCCGATCATCCCGCCGGGCCGGCCGCTATCGTTCGAAGATCGATTGAAGCTGATCGCCCGCCAGCTGCTGCAGTACCGGCACATGTACAAGCTGGATGGAACGATCGAGAAGCTGGCGCTGGAACTGGCCGGCTAGACTTCCTTGGTGATTATGTCGAAGCGCTTGAGCTCGGCAGTGCCGAAGGCGGTGCTGATCGCCGCATCGGTGGCGTCGCGGCCGCGCGCGATCAACAGGCGGCCGATGCGGGGATGATTGTGGCGGGCGTCCATGGTGTGCCACTTGCCGCCCAGGTAAGCCTCGAACCAGCCGCTGAAATCCATTGGCGATGTGTCGGGCGGCACGCCGATATCGCCCAGATAGCCGGTGCAATAGCGCGCCGGGATGTTCATGCAGCGGCACAGGGTGATGGCCAGGTGGGCATAATCGCGGCACACGCCGATACGCTCTTGATGGCCTTCGAACGCCGTGCGGTCGGCGCGGGCGTGCTGATAGCCGAACGTGATACGCTTGTGGCTGTAGTCGAGGATCGCCTTGAGCAGCGGCCAGCCGCGCTTGATCTTGCCGAATTTCTTCCAGGCCAGGGTCGCCAGCTTGTCGGTGTCGCAGTAACGGCTGCCCAGCAGATACACGATGACATCATCGGGCAGATCATCGACTTCCGCCTGATGCGCCTTGACGGGCATCACATCCGGCTTGCCACTGTCGCGGATGACAAAGCGGTTGGAGAATTTCAGATCGCCCTTGAGCGCGACCAGCCGGGTGCAGATGTTGCCGAACGAGTCGATATAGGTGCGAAACGGCACCGGCGGATCAAATCGAAGTTTTTCAGGGGTTTTCAGCCGCTTGCGCAGTTCGGGGCGCAAATGCACCTGCAAAAGCATGGGCGTGGGGGCTTTGAAGCGAAACGCAATGTCATAACCGCCTTGAATCAACACGCGCCGCGTCCCCCTGTGGGAAGCATAACGGCGCGGTGCGGCTAAAGTTCCCTGCTTGACCCGCGCTTACTTGACTCTCGCCTGGCGCAGATCAGTGGCGCTGTCGGCCACCTTGGCTTCCAGCCTGGTGGTGGCGACCAGGTTGTCGATCTCCAGCCGTTTTTCCTGGAACAGGCGCAGCAGCCTGCCGATCAACAGACGGCCCTGCGCCATCTTCACCGTCAGCGGATTGACCTGGACCTTGTTGACCAGGATTTCGTAATGCAGATGCGGGCCCGTCGCCATGCCGCTCATGCCGCTATAGGCGAACACCTGGCCCTGGCGCACGCGCGCGCCCTGGCGCATGCCCGGCGCGAAACGCGACAGGTGGCCATAATCGGTGGCGTAGCCATTGCCGTGGTTGATCTTGACGAAATTGCCATAGCCGTTGGCGCGGCCCATGAACTGGATGGTGCCGGCGCCCGCCGCCATGACCGGCGTACCGGTGGGCACGGCAAAGTCCACACCCTTGTGCATGCGGGTATATCCCAGGATGGGATGGAAGCGTGACCCGAAGCCGGACGAGATGCGCGCGCCGTCCACCGGCGTCTTCATCAAGAGGCCTTTGGCGCTTTCGCCCTTCTGGTCGAAATATTCCGACGGCTCGTTGGGATCGGCCTGGAAGCGGTACATCGGGATCTGCCTGCCGCCCAAGGTCATCATCGCATAGCTGATGGAGCCGAACTTCGCCGGCTGGCCTTCGGGCGTGTAGTAATAGTCGTAAAAGACCTCGAAACGGTCGCCCGGATGCAGGTCGCGCTGGAAGTCGACCTTGTAGGAGAACATCCGGATCATGTCGATCACGACATCGGTGGGGATGCCCGCCTGCGTCGCCGCAAGATACAGGCTGGAATCGATGGTGCCGCCGGCCCGGTGGCGATGCACCTGCAGCTCCTTGGTTTCCAGATCCGCGGTATAGCCGCCCTCGGTGGTGCGGGTGACGGTGATTTCCTTGTCGATGGTGGGCGAAAAATGCAGCGACAGCAGGCGCGAAATGGCCTGGGAATTTTCCGCCGTGGCGCCGGCATCGTCTTCCTCGGCATCCACCGGCACCACCACCGGCTGGTGGTTGACCATCACCGTGGTGGTGCGCGGCGCCGAGGGCAC
>CANCMM010000257.1:0-3870 GCA_947379335.1 Alphaproteobacteria bacterium
GGCCCAGCCGGAACAGTTCGGCGAAGCTTTGCCGGTGCCACTGCCACACCCGGTGCAGGATGCGGTAGCGCTTCAGGGCGGGCACGGCCAGGCATACCGCCAGCATCGCGACGAAGCTGAAGATGTTGGAACTGGCGCTGGCGATTCCCGCGCCATACAGGCCCATGCGCGGCGCGCCGAAATGCCCGAAGATCAGCGCATAGTCGAAACCGGCATTCCACAGCACTGCCGCGCCCATCACCACCAGCGGCGGCACGGCGCGGCTGAGCGCGGTGGAAAAGCTGCGCAGCACCTGGAACGCCATGGCGAAGGGCAGGCCCCATGCCAGTCCAGACATGAAGATGGCGGCATCCGACGCCAGCGATGCTTCCTGGCCCAGCAGCATCAGGATCGGGCGGGTGAAGATCAGAACGCAAAGCAGTGGCAGTGAGATCAGCGCCACCGACCACAGGCCCATGCGCACCGCGATGCGCACTTCGCGCTGGTCGCGTGGTTTGGCACTGGCGGCGTGATGTCCCTGGGCATGCGCGATCACCGGCGACACCGCCATCGGCAACCCGCTGCCCAGCAGCCAGCACATGAAATAGATGGTGTTGCCCAGTGCCGCAGCCGCCAGCGCCCGGTTTGAAAAATGCCCCAGCATCACGGTGTCGGTGGCCAGAATGATCATTTGGGCCAATTGGGTCGCAGCCATGGGAACCGCCAGACGCAGCAGCTCACGCGCCTCCAGCAGCCAGGCGTGGTGGCGGCCGGCGGGGATCATGGGTCCCGGGTCTGCAAGATGGTCCGTCATGCGCGAGCCCATAGCACGGGCGCGCGACGAAGGCGCGTCCAGGCGCTATAAAAAGCCATGCAACCTTGGAACATCGCCCATCGCGGCGGCGCCCAGCTGAGTCCCGAAAACACCTTGAGCGCCTTTGGGCGTGCATTAGGGAAAGGTGCCGATGGCGTGGAGTTGGATGTGCAACTATCACGTGACGGCGTTGTGGTCATACATCACGATTTCCGTCTCAACCCGGGGTACACGCGCTTGCGCGGCGGTGATTGGCTGGAAAATGCGGGCCCTCGCGTCAAAGATCTCACAGTCGAAGAGCTGCACCGGTACAATATCGGCCTGCCACGCCCTGGAAGCAGCTACGCGCTCGCGCATTCTCTTTTAGAGGACGCCGATGGAGAGGCTATTCCCACGCTCGAAGCGGCCGTCTGCATTTTCAAAATATATTCCCGCGTCGAGATAATGGTGGAGCTGAAATGCGACACCAGCGCGGATAGCTCTGATCCCACAGCGTTGGCGGACGCAGTTTATGACGTTATCGCTGCAGCCGACTTTTTGCCGAGCACCATCTTTGTCGGTTTCGACTGGCGGGCACTGGCGCGCATCCGCCAGCGCGATCGGAGCGCAGAATGCTGGTTCACCACCGACCGGTTGTCCGGTGATGCACGGCCGGTGATTGATTCCATCGCGGCGGCGGGCGGGCAGGGCTGGTTTCCCAACTTTGCGAACGCGACACCCGACTCTGTCGCCTATGCCAAGGCGAGGGGCCTGAAAGTGGGGGCCTGGACGGTCAACGATCTCGCCGATATGCGCCAGCTGATGGAGCTGGACGCAATTTGTACGGACAGGCCCGACCTGCTGGCTGCACTTGCCTAGGGAACCTTCTGCGGAACTGCGGGTTTAACAGGCAGATTTCACGGGAGGTATTTCATGCCGCTTCTGACCATTGTTGTCGTGCTTATTGTCGTCGGCGTGCTGCTCTGGCTCGTCAACACCTATATCCCGATGGATGGCAAGATCAAATCCATTCTCAACGCGGTCGTCGTGATCGCGGTGGTGATCTGGCTCCTGCAGGCTTTTGGCGTCTTGGGTGACTTGGGCGCGATCCGCGTCGGTAAATAACGCTTACAGTTCCGGCCGCTCGCCCAAGCTCGCGGCGTTATTCGCTCGAAATGGTCCACCGGACCATTTCGTCGGCCATTCTGCTTCACAGAATGACCGACCGCTCATAACCCCTCGAATAGTGCCGTCGACAGGTAGCGTTCGGCAAAGCTGGGGATGATCGCGACGATCGTCTTGCCGGCATTTTCGGGACGCGCGCCCACTTCCAGCGCCGCGGCGATCGCCGCGCCCGAGGAAATGCCCACCGGAATGCCTTCTTCGCGCGCCGCGCGGCGGGCGGTTTCCAGCGCCGTCTCGTTGGAGATGGTGATGACTTCGTCGATCACCTTGCGGTCCAGGATGGCCGGCACAAAGCCGGCGCCGATGCCCTGGATCTTGTGCGGGCCGGGCGCGCCGCCCGACAGCACGGGCGAATCTTCCGGCTCCAGCGCGATCATCTTCACCGACGGCTTCTTGGCTTTCAGCACCTGGCCCACGCCGGTGATGGTGCCGCCGGTGCCCACGCCCGAAATCACGATGTCCACCTTGCCGTCGGTGTCGTTCCAGATTTCCTCGGCCGTGGTCTGGCGGTGGATTTCCGGGTTGGCCGGGTTCTCGAACTGCTGCGGGATCACGGCGCCGGGATTGGCGGCCACCAGCTCATGGGCGCGGGCGATGGCGCCCTTCATGCCCTTGGCTGCTTCGGTCAGTTCGATCTGCGCGCCCAGGATCATCAGCATCTTGCGCCGTTCCAGCGACATGCTTTCGGGCATTACCAGGATCAGCTTGTAGCCCTTGGACGCCGCCACAAAGGCCAGGGCGATGCCGGTATTGCCGGAAGTCGGCTCGATCAGCACGGTCTTTCCTGGCATGATGATGCCCTGTTTTTCCATCGCCTCGATCATGTGGACGCCGATGCGGTCTTTGACCGAGGACAGGGGGTTGAAGAATTCCAGCTTCAGCAGGACGTCAGCCTTGGCGCCGGCGGCCTGGGGCATGCGCTTCAGGCGCACCAGCGGCGTGTCGCCGATGGTCTCGGTGATGCAGTCATAGATGCGGCCGCGGCCGGGCTTGCCTTGTTCCATGTATAAGCTCTCCTTAAAGTTTGGTCGCTCGCCCATACGCTGTCGCTATGGGCCTCGTCGACGCTCCTAAATAATAAAGTCGGCGCTAGTCTCTACCCCGGCTTCGACGCCTGCATGACGGGCGCGCTGGCACAAGTCCTCGATGGACACCGAATCCAGCCGCACCATCAATTCGTCCTGCAGGGTGGCAACGAAGGGCGCGACGATCCGTTGCCCCAGGTCCGAGCGGGGCGTGTGCTTTTCCTCGTCATCCTCGATGCTTTCGGCCACCCGCACCACATCGCCCACGCTGATACGCCGCCGTTCCCGCGCCAGGCGATAGCCGCCGCGCGGGCCGCGCACGCCCTTGAGAATGCCGGCGCGCACAAGCTGCTGCATCACCTGTTCCAGGTAGCGCTGCGGCACGCCCTGACGGGCGGTGATCTCCTTGGCCTGCACAGGCTCCGGCCGCGCGTTGAAGGCGATGTCGATCACCGCCTCCAGCGCCAGCAGGGTCTTGCGCGAAAGCCTCAACATTATTTCTTCACCGACATGCCGGTGGAGCCGAAGCCGCCGTCGCCGCGGGCGCTTTCGGAAAGCTCGCTGCATTCGAACAGCGCGGCATGCTCGTATCGTGCAATCACCATTTGGGCGATCTTCATGCCCCGCGTGACGATGAAGTCGTCCTGGCCATGGTTGATCAGGATTGCCTTGATCTCGCCGCGATAGTCGCTGTCGATGGTGCCGGGCGAATTCAGGCAGGTGATGCCGTGGTTCAGCGCCAGGCCGGAACGCGGCCGCACCTGCGCTTCCGCTCCCATCGGCAGTTCGATGGCGATGCCGGTGGGCACACCGGCCCGCTCCCCCGGCTTGAGGACAATGTCCGCCTCGATTGCGGCTAGCAGATCCATGCCCGCCGCGCCCGCTGTG
>CANCMM010000258.1:0-3858 GCA_947379335.1 Alphaproteobacteria bacterium
CACCGGGAAGAAGGACATCGATACGTCCGTCTATTGCCACAACTTCCTGTCGCTCAGCACAGGCAATGAGAATGTGGAACTGACCGCACCCTTCACCCTGGCCGCCGGCAAGCCGCTGGCCGCCGATGCGGCTTCGGTCAATGGCAAGACGCTAAAGTATCTGCGCGCCGTCAAGGAAGGCGAAAGCGTCACCTCGCCCTTTACCGGCTTCGGTGCCACCGCGGCTGATTACGACTTCAAGGTGGTGAACACCAAGACCGGCTTCGGCCAGCGCATCCGCGCCGACCAACCGCTGTCCCAGATCAACTTCTGGTCCATCCGCACCACCTTCAGCTGGGAGCCCTATATCGCCATCTCGCTGAAGCCGGGCCAGACCAAGCGCTGGACCTACACCTACGACTATTTCGGCCCGGGCGAGGGCTAAGATGAAACGCGTAGCGCTCGCCGCTGCCTTGCTGATGGGCGCTTGCTGGAATGCGGGCGCCCAGACAGCGCCCGTGCCCGGCACCCAGCCCGCCGCGGAAATCGAAAACTTTCCCCATATGGACCTCTCCAACGGGATTCTCTCGGCGCGCGTCTTTCCGCCCGGTAAGAATGAACTCAACCAGGGCTCCCGCTTCGATCACGCCGGCGTGGTGTTCCACATCACCTACAAGGGCCAGGATTACAGCAGCTACTGGTTCGACCGCTTCGTCACCGATCCCATGGACAACGGCAAATATCCGCCGGCCACTGAACATTCCTGCTGCAACATGAGCGGCCCGGTAGAGGAATTCGCGCAGGTCGGATTTGATGAGGCCGGCATGGGCGGCCGGTTCCTCAAGCCCGGCATCGGCATCTTCAAGCGCACCTCCGACCGCTACGACCAGTTTCCCACTCTGCCGGTGCTGAATGAAGGCACCCGCACCTTCAAATCGACCAAGACCGGCGCGCGCTTCACCCAGGATCTGCGCGACCCTGAATCCGGCTACAGCTATCGCTACACCAAAAGCGTGCAGCTGGTCCCTGGCAAGCCGCAAATGACCATCAGCCATGTGCTGACCAACACCGGCACAAAGCCCATCATCACCGAAGTCTTCTGCCACAACTTCCTGACCATCAATCCGGGCAGCGCAAATCTTGTCATCACCGCGCCCTTTCAATGGAGCGCCGTCGAGCCGTTCCAGCCCGAACTGGTCAAGCTGGATGGCAACACCATCCGCTATCTGGCGCCGATCCCCAAGGGTGTCACCACCCAGAGCCTGTTGACCGGTTTTGGCGACAAGGTCAGCGATTACGACTTCACCATCACCGACACCAGGACCGGCTTTGGCCAGCGCATCCGCGCCGATACGCCGCCCTCCAAGATCAACATGTGGTCGATCACCGCGACCTACAGCCTGGAACCTTATGTCGCCATTTCGCTCAAGTCCGGCGAGACCAAGCGCTGGACTTACACCTATGACTTCTACGGACCAGGAGAGAAACCATGACCAGGATTTCGTTTGTACTGTTGTTGGCCTCCACCAGCCTGGCGCTGGCGCCCTCTGCAATGAGTCAAGGTAACGCGCCCTTCATTCCGCCCAATCCGGCCGACACCTCGCCCGCCACCGCGCTGGACAGTTTCCCGGCCAAGACCATCAGCAACGGCCTGGTTTCGGCCAAGGTCTATCCGCCCGCGCCATTTGGCTTCTATCGCGCCACCCGCTTCGACCATGCCGGCATGATCACCCACATCACTTACAAGGATCAGGATTACGGCCGGTACTGGTTCGTCAAGACCTCGCCGGGCGTGAAGAACTTCACCTACGACGCCGATGGCCTTGTCGCACATAACAACAATGCCGCCGCCGGCCCGGTGGAGGAGTATGGCGAGAACGGTTTCGACACCGCGGGCCCCGGCGGGCGCTTCCTCAAGATCGGCGTCGGCATCCTGAAACGCGATACCGACAAATATGACCGCTTCCACACCTATCCCATTCTGAACGAAGGGACCTGGACCACCGCCACCACAAAAACCAGCGTCCGCTCTACTCAGGTCGTCAAGGGCGACCCCAGCGGCTACGGCTACAGCTACACCAAGACGGTGCGCCTGGTCCCGGGCAAGCCCCAGATGGTGATCGAAGACAAGCTGACCAACACCGGCAAAAAGCCGATCGACACCACCGTCTATAATCACCACTTCATGACCCTGAGCCCCGGTGAGGAAGCGGTCGAGCTGCAGGCGCCTTTCAAGCTCACCAATGCCCGCCCCATGCCCGCCGATGTGGTGAAGTTCGATGGCGCGCGCATGACCTATATCCGCGGCCTGACGGGCCAGGAGCAGGTCGCCAGCGACCTGACCGGCTTTGGCCCCTCGGCCAGCGACAACGACTTCCGCATCACCAACACCAAGACCGGTTATGGCGTGCGCCTGCGCGCCAGCCTGCCGGTCAGCCGCCTCCTGTGGTGGTCGATCCCCGCCACCATGGGCATTGAGCCCTATATGGACATCAAGCTGGCGCCCGGTGAGACCAAGAGCTGGAGCCACACCTTGGACTATTACGGCCCCGGCGACCGCACGTGAGACTGAAGTTTGCACTGGCTGGCGCGCTGCTGGCCCCAATGCCGTGGATAACCACGGCAGCGGCCCAACCGGTGCAGCCGGTCCCCACCGTCAGCGCACCGGTCAGCGATCTGCTGACCTCTTCGCCCAGCATCGCCATCGGCAACGGCCAGATTACCGCACGGATCGCGCCGCCCGGCCCCAACGCCTTTTACCGCGGCACCCGCTTCGACCAGGCTGGCGTCATCACCAGCCTGAAACTGAACGGCCGGGAGTTCTACGGCCCCTGGTTCGACCGCACCGCCCCCGAAGTCCTGGACTATGCCTATGACGCCAATGGCGCCATCGTCGCCGGCCCCGACAGCGCCACCAGCGGCCCGGTCGAGGAATTCGCCCCGTTGGACTTCGCGCCCCAGCCCGGCCTGTTCGTCAAGATCGGCGTCGGGACCCTGCGCCAGCCCGATACCCAGCTCTATGACCACTACCGACACTACGAAGTCGTGAATGCGGGTAAATGGACCGTCAAACACACAAAAGACAGCGTCACATTCGCCCAAACTCTGAAGAATGGCGACACCGCCTATCTCTACGAAAAGACTCTGCGTCTGGTACCGGGCAAGCCCCAGCTGATCATCGAGCACCGACTGAAGAACACCGGCGGCAAACCGATCAACACCACAGTCTACGACCACAACTTCCTGCGGTTGGTCCCGGCCAATGCCGGGACAACGGTGACCTTCCCGTTCCCACTGACCGTCAACACCAATCCGCCGCCGCCTGACCTGATCCGCGCGGACGGCAACAGCCTGACCTATCTGCGGCCGATGAAATTCAAGGAGCGCATTTCATTCATGGTCGCCGGTTTCGGCAACAGCGCTACTGACTATGACATCGCCATCCGCGACGCCGGTGGTGCTGGCGTTACAATCACGGGCGACCAGCCCATCACCCGCCTCAACATCTTTGCGATCGACAAGGTCCAATCGGTCGAACCCTATATCGCAATCGTTCTGCCGCCGGGAAATGAAAACCGCTGGACCTACCGCTATGCCTTCGCCCGCTAGTTCTCTGCCGTATCGTAACCAGCGGTCAAGTAATCCAGGCCACCCTCCTTATCGAAATCCAACGCCAGGTAGTAACTGCCATATCTGTTTTTGAGGCATTCGGGCGTGACTATACTGCTGCGCCCGCTCGTATGATCGATCATCAACTTCATGGCCGGATTGGCGGTGGACAGCACTTTGGCGGCGTCTTTCACGGACATGCCAGGCGTCAGCGGATAGCCGGGCGGCAACGTCGATGATCTATGCAACGGCCGCTGCACACGCGCGATC
>CANCMM010000259.1:0-3848 GCA_947379335.1 Alphaproteobacteria bacterium
ATCTCGGTGAGGCCGGTTTCCTTCAGCAGCTTGGCCAGCTCGCGCACCGCATCGGCATCGATGCCGGACTTGGCAGGAGCAGGCTTGGCGGCGGGCTTGGACGCAGGCTTCTTCTTGGACTTCATTTCTTCACCTTGAGAATTTCGGCAATCGCATCGATGGCACGCAGGTACCCTTGCGCGCCCAGGCCCATCACGATGCCGGTAGCGGCCTTGGAGACGTAGGAATGGTTGCGATAGGGCTCGCGGCGATGGATGTTCGACAGATGCACTTCCATCACCGGCACCTTCAGCATCTGGATGCTGTCCAGGATGGCGATGGAGGTGTGGCCATAGCCGGCCGGATTGATGATGACGGCGCAGCCGCCGGTGCGTGCTTCCTGGATCTGCTCCACGATTTCGCCTTCGTGGTTGGACTGGCGGAAGCTGATGGAAAGGCCGTGGCTGGCTGCCTGCTTGGCGCACATCTGTTCGACCTGGGCCAGGGTGGTATAGCCATAGACCTCCGGCTCACGCGTCCCCAGCAGATTGAGGTTGGGGCCGTTGAGGATATAGATCGGTAAGGTCTTGGATTGTTTGGATTTTTTTGCCATAGACTTTCCGTGGGGTAAGATGATTCAAGCCTTATAATCGCATCGCGGCGGATACGGAAATGCTTAAGGTACAGGTTCTATGAGCGTTGAAATCACCCTGAATGGCGAGACAAAGCGGCTGGACGCGCCAACCAGCGTGCGTGGGTTGCTGGAAGGCCTGGGGCTGGACCCCGCCAAGATCGCAGTCGAGCGCAATCTGGAGATCGTGCCGCGTTCGACCTATGCGGACGTCGCGGTCGCCAATGGCGACAGACTGGAGATCGTGCATTTCATCGGCGGCGGCAATGCGCCAGTCGAAGTGCCGCGCGAGGACAAGCCGCTGGTGATCGCCGGCAAGACCTTCAAGTCGCGGCTGATCATCGGCACCGGCAAGTACAAGGACTACGCGATGAACGCCGCGGCGCTGGAGGCGTCCGGCGCGGAGATCGTCACCGTGGCGGTGCGCCGCGTGAACCTGACCGACAAGAGCCAGCCCATGCTGGTGGATTTCATCGATCCCAAGAAGGTCACCTACCTGCCCAACACCGCGGGCTGCTTCACCGGCGAGGACGCCGTGCGCACTCTGCGGCTGGCGCGTGAGGCCGGCGGCTGGACCCTGGTCAAGCTGGAAGTGCTGGGCGAAAAGAAACTGCTCTATCCCGACATGATCGAAACCCTGCGGGCCACCGAGATGCTGGCCAAGGATGGTTTCCAGGTGATGGTCTATTGCAGCGACGATCCCTTGATGGCCAAGCGGCTGGAAGATGTCGGCGCGGTGGCGATCATGCCGCTGGCCGCGCCTATCGGCTCGGGCATGGGCATGCAGGCGACCGTGAACATCCGCATGATCATAGAGGACGCCAAGGTGCCGATCGTGGTGGATGCCGGTATCGGAACCGCGTCCGATGCGGCGGTGGCGATGGAGTTGGGCTGCGATGCGGTGCTGACCAACACGGCCATCGCCCATGCGCGCGATCCGGTGAAGATGGCAGGCGCCATGAAGCTGGCGGTGCAGGCCGGCCGCATGGCCTGGCTGGCTGGGCGCATGCCCAAGAAGGCTTATGCTGATCCCTCCAGCCCACTCTCCGGCCTGATTTGAGCTTGGTTCAACTCTTCACCTATATCGGCGTCGCGGTTTTCGCGGCCTCAGGCGCGCTGGCCGCGGTGCGGCGGTCGCTCGATCCCATCGGCGTGCTGGTGCTGGCCATCGTCACCGCCACCGGCGGCGGCACCCTGCGCGACGTGTTGATGGACCGTCATCCGATCTTCTGGATCTCCTCGCCCTGGTTCATCGGTGTTTCGGCTTTGGCGGCTCTGGTGACCTGGCTGTGGGTGCGCAAGTTTCCGCCGCCCGACAAGGCCTTGCAGTATGCCGATGCCCTGGGCTTGGCGTTCTTCAGTATCGCCGGCGCCCGCATTGCCGAGTCTGGCGGCTTGGCGCCGTTCGCCGCCACTATCATGGGCGCGATCACCGGCTGCGCGGGCGGGCTGATCCGCGACGTGCTGGTCGCCGAAATCCCGCTGGTGTTCCGCCAGTCCGAATTATACGTGACCTGCTGCGTCGCCGGTGTGGCGCTTTATTTCTGCCTGGGCGCGCTGGGCGTCTCCACGGAAATTGCGAGCGTCGCGGGCATGGCGGCGATTGCGCTGATCCGGATCGCCGCCATCCACTGGACCATCACCTTGCCCGTCGTGCGGATGCCGCAGCGCTAGCTCTTCATCTCGCTGGCCAGCGTTTCTTCGTCCAGCGCGCCGGGATGGAATTTCCCGTTCAGGACAAAGGTGGGCGTGCCGTCCACGCCGACCTTGTGCGCCAGGGCGATGGATGACTGCAGTGATTTCTCGATGGCCGGATCGGCCATGTCGGTCTTGAGCTTGCCCAGGTCCATGCCGGCCTTCTGCGCCTCCACAAAAATCACCGGCTCTGTGATGGCGTCTTCCTGAGCCAGCAATGCGAAGTGGAAATCCATGTAATGGGCGGGCTGGCGCCTTGCCGCCAGTGAGGCGCGCGCCGCCAACATGGCGCTTTCACCATGCAGCTGCTTGATGGGGAATTCGATGAAGGAGAAGCGCGTGTCGTTCTTGTGCGCCTCATAATACTTCTTCACCGCCGGCAGCGAGGCGCGGCAGTAGGGGCAGTCGTAATCGTAAAACTCCACCATCGTCGCCTTGGCGTCGACGGGGCCAGTGACAAAGGCGATGGCCGGATCGAAGAAGGCGGCGTGCCCGATCTTCCTGATGGCTTCGTCCTGCGCCATCTTCTGCTTCTTGTCGTCCATAATCTGGGCCTGGCCCATCATGGCCGGCGCCAGCTCGGGATGCGTCATCAGATAGGTCTGCATCTGCCGGTCATTGATCGGCATCATGCCGTTCTGCGCCAGGGTCAGGATGATGGCGACGGCCAGCGCCGCGCCGCCGATGGCGCCTGCCAGGGTAATCACGAAAACACGCATGTTCATCAGCCCCGTTGCTGCGCCGCCAGGGGAGCGGCGGCGCCCAGAATATCGTTGGCGCGCTGCCAGTCCGAGGTGCCCTGGGGCAGCTTGCCCCGGGCGCGGGTGGCAAACACCATCGCCTTGCGCATGTCGCCAACATTGTACCACAGCTCGGCGGTGGAGAGATTCGCCATCGGCTCGTTGTTCAGCATGCTGTAGGCCTGGGCCGTCTGGTACCAGGTCCAGGCATCGTCATCTTCCACCAGGCTAGCAGCCTTGAGGTTCTGGAGCGCTGGGGCGGCTTGCGAAACGTCTTGGGTGGCGAGCTGTGCAGTGGCCAGCGCCAAGCGAAGCTGCGGCGCGCGGGGACGCAGGTTCACCGACTTCTGGTAATCGGCAATCGCCAGCGCCGGCTTGGCGAGGCTCATATAGAGCTGGCCGCGCACTTCGTAGAAATAGGGATTGTTCGGTTCTTCGGCGATCAGGCTGTTGGCGGCCGCCATCGCCTTGGTGAAATTGGGCTGGCGCATATAGAGCATGGTGTGGGCGTAACGCGCCGGTTCGCTCTGGTCGCTTTCGGGATAGCGGATCAGCGCATCCTTCACCGGCAGCACATAACCCGCCAGCTTGGCCACCATCATCTGCCAGGTGTGCATCACTTCCGGGGAATCCTGCACTTCGCGATAGGGGGAGGCTTCCACCATGTCGTTCAGGTCGAAGACGCGGTCCTGGCCGGCGGGATGATCGACGGCGAACTTGTCCAGCTTGTAGGCGCTCATCGCCTCTTCATTCGCGAAGCGCTGGAAGGTCTGGTACATGCCCATCGGCGACTGGTGCGTGGC
>CANCMM010000260.1:0-3847 GCA_947379335.1 Alphaproteobacteria bacterium
GGCATCGGATGCCGCCTGTGGTGCTCCGGCTGCTGTGCCGGCTTTGGATATGGAATTCCATTGGTCGGCGAAAGCGGGTTCAACCAGCACCGCGCCCGCCAGATCACCGGGATGGGTGGCCTCCAGCAACACGCCATATAGTCCCGCCCCGGAATGAGCGACATAGAGGATTGGCGTCCTGATCTTTGCCGCGATCAACAGGGCGTGAAGATCAGCAACAATGGCCTTGGCATCGGAGGCGCCACTGCGCGGATCGCTGAACCCGATTCCGGCTCGGTCATAGGCGCAGGCGCGGGTCAGTTTGGCCACGTCGCCCTGCACCAGCCGCCATACCAACGTGCTGTCGCCCTGTCCGGAATCAAACAGCACCGTAGGGCTGCCATAGCCCATGCAGGCCAGATTCAGCCGGCGCGGGCCGTCGACCGCGACCATCTCGGCGGCATGCATATAGAAACTGTCCGGGACGGGCTCGGCGCCCGCTGATGCCGCTGCCAGCAATAAAAACGCAAAGGCCGTGCGTATTCGCATCTGATGCCCCGTTTTCCGGAAGCATATCGGGAACGGGCTAAAGCCTCAACGTGCTCGCTGCCCGAACAGCACCTTGCGGTCCGCATCGGTGAGCGGCTTGCGCAGATCCGCCGCCACCGCCTTGCCGCGCTGGACCGCCTTGCGTGCGCCCACCCGGTCCTTCCAGGCGGCGACATGCGGGAATTCGCTGAGGTCGGTATATTTGGATGCCGACAGCACCCAGCTCCAGCAGGCCATATCGGCGATGGAATAGGCGCCGGCCAGGAATTTGCGGGTGGCGAGCCGCTTGTTCATCACCCCGATCAGGCGATGGACCTCATCGGTGTAGCGCTTCTTGGGGTACGGCAAATCTTCGGCGGCGTAATTGCGGAAATGGTTGGCCTGCCCCGCCATGGGGCCCAGCCCGCCGACCTGCCAGAACAGCCATTCGTCCACCTGGACCCGGGCGCGCTCGTCCGCAGGGTAAAAGCGGCCATATTTGCGGCCCAGATATTGGAGGATTGCCCCGGATTCGAAGACCGAGATGGGCTTACCCCCCGGTCCGGCGGGGTCCAGGATGGCCGGGATGCGGTTGTTGGGCGAGATTTTCAGGAAAGCGGGGGCGAATTGCTCGCCCTTGTTGATATCGACGGGGTGGGCCTCATAGGGCACCCCCAGTTCTTCCAGCATGATGCTGATCTTGTGGCCGTTGGGCGTGGACCAGGTGTAGAGCGCGATGGGCTTGGGGGCTTTGGCCGGGCGCTTGGCCTTTTTCACAGGCTTCTTGGTGGGTTTTTTCGCCATGGTCCGCTCCTCAATGCTGCAAAGCAGATGGGGGATAAAAGGGCGAACAGCAAGGGTCTAAAAGCAGCTTGGCCGCGGCGCCCTTTCGGGACCGCGGCCTTCGCTTTAAGCTTCGAGGTCACCTGAGTGAATGATCAGGGGACCCGAAGAAGATCTAATTGACCGAGGTCAATTACTTCTTCTTCTTGGCGGCCTTCTTCTTGGTCGCCTTCTTCTTGGTGGCCTTCTTGGCCTTTTTCTTCGCAGCCATGTTCAACTCCTCTATCGTTTGTTCGGGTCTGAACGACGTCGTCGCCCCCCAAAACGTCATCAATATGAATTACTTGCATTTTGAAATGCAACAGGGGCGGGGGTTTGGAAAAAGCGCCGAAATCGCGAAATGCAGGAAACCCCAATTCCACAAGGGTTAAAATCACTATTCTGTATACGGACTAAAAAACGGGAATTTTGCGGGGCCGGTACGCAAATTGCGCATTTTGTGCGAATCACCCCTCGTCGGGCAGATTGAGTCGGGTCTTGAGGGCGGCATTCACCGCCGCCGGATTGGCTTTGCCACCCGTCTGCTTCATCACCTGACCGACGAACCAGGCGGACAGCTTGGGCTTGGCCTTCACCTCTTCCACCTTGTCGGGGTTGGCGGCGATCACCGCCTCGATGGCTGCATCGATGGCGCCGGTGTCGGTCACCTGCTTCATGCCGCGCGCCTCCACCACCTGACGCGGGTCGCCGCCTTCGGTCCAAACGATGTCGAGCAGGTCCTTGGCGATCTTGCCGGAGATGGTCTGATCCGAAATCATCTGGATGATCGCGTTGTTCGCGGCCGCACTCACCGGCACATCGGTGATTGACAGTCCGTCACGGTTGAGACGACCCAGGATTTCGTTGTTCAGCCAGTTGGCGGCGGCTTTTGCGTCCACGCCCCTGGCCAATTCCTCGTAATAGTCGGCCAACTCGCGTTCCGCGACCAGCACCGAGGCGTCGTAAGGCGACAAACCACCCTGCACGAAGCGGGCTTTCTTCTCATCCGGCAGTTCCGGCAGGGTTTTGGCGATGGCATCGACCCAGGACTGCTCGAATTCCAGCGGCAACAGGTCGGGATCGGGGAAATAACGATAGTCATGCGCCTCTTCCTTGGAGCGCATGGAGCGGGTCTCGCCCACCTTGCTGTCATACCGCCTTGTTTCCTGGGCGATGGTGCCACCGGCTTCGATCACTTCGATCTGGCGGCGGGCTTCATATTCCACCGCCTGGGCGATGAAGCGCATGGAATTGACGTTCTTGATCTCGCAGCGTGTGCCCAGATGCTTGAAGCTGCCATCGGCGCGGAACTTGTCATAGCCGCCTTTCCTGCAGACCGAGACATTGATGTCGGCCCGCATGGAGCCCTCGTCCATGTTGCCGTCGCAGGTGCCCAGGTACCGCACAATGGCCCTGAGTTTCTTCAGGAAGGCCGCAGCCTCCTCACTGGTGCGCATGTGCGGCTTGGTGACGATTTCCATCAGGGCGATACCCGAACGATTCAGGTCGATAAAGCTGTTGTCGGGATGCTGGTCATGCAGGCTCTTGCCGGCATCCTGCTCCAGATGCAGGCGTTCGATGCCGACCTTGATGGATTCCCCATCCTTCAGGTCGATCAGCACTTCGCCCTCGCCCACGATGGGGTCCTTGTACTGGCTGATCTGGTAGCCCTGGGGCAGGTCGGGAAAGAAGTAGTTCTTGCGGTCGAACAGCGAGCGCAGGTTGATCTTGGCTTTCAGGCCCAGGCCCGTGCGAACCGCCTGTTCGACGCATTTCGCGTTGATGACGGGCAGCATGCCGGGGAACCCGGCATCGATGAACGACACATTGCTGTTGGGCTCCGCCCCGAAAGTGGTGGAGGCGCCGGAAAACAGCTTGGACTGGGACAGGACCTGGGCATGGACTTCCATGCCGATCACGATCTCCCACTCGCCGGTTTCACCTTTGAGCAGCTTGTTCTTAACGGGTGCGTTCATACGGACCACCATTTGGCCGGGGAATGCTTGAAATCCGCGGCGGTTTCGACCGCCAAGGCTGCGCGCAGCAAGGTCGCCTCGTCAAAGGCCTTGCCGATAAGCTGAAGACCCAGCGGCAGGCCGTTTTCGCTCAGGCCCGCCGGCACCGAGATGCCCGGCAGCCCCGCCAAATTCACCGTCACGGTGAAGACGTCCTGCAGGTACATCTCCAGGGGATCGCTGGTCTTGGCGCCGACACCGAAGGCCGGACCCGGAGTGGTGGGGGTCAGCAGCACGTCGCACTTCTCGAACGCCTGCTCGAAGTCGCGCTTGATCAGGGTGCGCAGCTTCTGGGCGCGGGAGTAATAGGCGTCGTAATAGCCGGCCGACAGCACATAGGTGCCGATCAGGATGCGGCGCTGCACTTCGGGGCCGAAGCCTTCGGCCCGGCTCTTTTCATAAAGCTCGGTGATGCCGTGAACGTCTTTCGCCCGATGACCGAAGCGCACCCCGTCATAGCGGGCGAGGTTCGAAGACGCCTCGGCAGGCGCCACGATATAATA
>CANCMM010000261.1:0-3846 GCA_947379335.1 Alphaproteobacteria bacterium
ATGGGCATGCTCGGTATGGCTGCCCCAGTTGGCGACTTCCGCCACCACCGAGGCGTTCCAGGTGCCGCCCGACGCGGTGATGGCGCCGGTGACGTAGTAGGGAAACACGGCAGGAAGGGCGATCTTCTTCCACCACAGCCAGCCGCGCACATTCAGATTGTCGCCCGCGTCCAGCAATTCCTTCGGCATGGTGCTGGTACCGGCGATGACGTTGAACAGGATGTACCACTGGGTGCCCAGCACCATCAGCGGCGACAACCAGATGTCGGGATTGAGCGACCAGGTGACGATCACCGACACCACCAGCGGGAACAGGATATTGGCGGGAAAGGCGGCGAAGAATTGCGCCACCGGCTGCACGATCCGGGTCAGGCGGGGACGCAGGCCGACATAGATGCCCACCGGCGTCCAGATCAGCGACGCCAGCGCGATCAGCACCACCACCCGCGCCATGGTGATGCAGCCCAGTCCAAAGGCGAGGAGCAGGTCGTGCCAGGTCAGGTTGCCATAGGCGAACAGATAGATGCGCCAGGCTGCCAGCACGCCCATGCCCGCCAGCAGCGCGTACCACAGGATGTCAGCGGTGCGGCTGTCCACTTCGCGGATGGCGCCGCGGATGCCGAAATGCGGCGGATTCCAGCGATAGCTCCAGCGCATCATCTGGTCGAAGGGCGCGGTCATCCAGTCGATCAGGCGGGAGCGGCGCAGCATGGTCAGCACCCAGCTTTGCGGCGGATCGTCGGTCTGCTCGTCGCCGATGCGGAAACGGTCGGCCCAGGCCAGCAGCGGGCGGAACAGGATCTGGTCATAGACCAGGATGACCACCAGCATGGCGAAGATGGCATAGAAGATCGCCAGCAGGTTCTTCTGGGCGATGGCCACCGCGATATAGGACCCGATGCCTGGCAGGGCGATGGTGGTCTTGCCCACGCTGATGGCTTCGGACAGCGTCACAAAGAACCAGCCGCCCGCCATGGACACCATCATGTTCCAGATCAGCGGCGGGGTGGCGAAGGGCGCCTCGATCCGCCAGAAGCGCGCCCAGGCCGACAGGCCGAACATGCGGCCGGCCTCGGTCAGGTCTTCGGGCACCGTGCGCAGGCTTTGATAGACGCTGAAGGCCATGTTCCAGGCCTGGCTGGTGAAGATGGTGAAGATGCAGGCCAGCTCCGCCCCGAACACCCGGCCGGGCGACAGCGACAGGAACCACACCACCGTCACCGACAGGAAACCCAGGATCGGCAGCGATTGCAGGATATCCAGCAGCGGCACCAACAGAGTCCCGGCGCGCGGGTTCTTGGCCGCCCAA
The DNA here is from genome assembly GCA_947379335.1 of Alphaproteobacteria bacterium. Lineage (GTDB taxonomy): Bacteria > Pseudomonadota > Alphaproteobacteria > Micropepsales > Micropepsaceae > Rhizomicrobium. Next base: position 1,310 of record CANCMM010000261.1, read on the forward strand.
GTGGCATAGGCAAAGGTGAAAACCAGCGAGACCGCCATGGCGATCAGCATCCGCAGCGCCGTGCGCAAGGCGTAACCGGGCAGCAGGGCCGGCGAGAGGCTCAGGTGATCGCCGCTGACCGTCGACAAGGGCTGGACCAGGAAGCGGCTGACATCGGCAAAAGCGATGATAAAGGCCAGCACCAGCACCGCCGCCAGCAGGTCCCAGCGGCTGGGCAGCAGGCGGCGCGCTTCGATCGAGACGGGCGGCAGGATCTTCATGTCCGGCGGGCCTCGAGGGCGGGTGGTTGAGACGGATTTCCTGCGCCCCGATAGGCGCGTTCGGCGGATGAGGCAACCTCTTTGAAGCGCTTGCACAATAGGGCGCTGAAGCCGGGTATCCGGCGTGGCGGTTCCAAGACGCCGAAAGCCGGTCGGGGCGGCGGTCCCGGTCAAGATATTGTTTACACTGGTAATTTATCACTCGGCCGCCCACAGCTCATTTCGCCCCTGCACCTGTGGCTATTGCCCCACCGTACAAAATCAGCGTAAAACCGGCCACGCACATGGGAAAAAACAGTGGTTTATCCGCTGCTTAGCCCCAAGCGCGCGCATCGTAAAAATTTCACGGGCGGAACGGCGACAGGTCAATGACGCAAGGCGTGACGAGCAGAATGGCGAAGGGTGGAATTTCCGCCTGCGCCTCTGCACGCGCCAACACGCAGCCCCGTCCTTCCCTCGGTTCTTCGCACACGCTTCTTCTTCTTAGCTGCCCCTAGGCGCTCATCGCGCGCGAATGGTCGCGCGCATGGTGTTTAGGGGATCAACGCAACAGGAGAATCGAAGCCGCGTATGCGGCGAACAGAAGGACTACTTGTCATGGCCACCAAGAATACCGAGACGACCCCGATTCAAATCTTCGACACCACCCTGCGCGATGGCGAGCAGTCGCCTGGCGCCGCGATGAGTCACGAAGAAAAAATGCAGATCGCCGAACTGCTGGACGAAATGGGCGTGGACGTCATCGAAGCCGGCTTTCCGATTTCCTCAGCTGGCGATTTTCGCGCGGTGCAGGAGGTCAGCAGGCTGGTGAAGCGCGCTTCGGTGTGCGGTCTCTCCCGCGCCGGTTTCAAGGATATCGACCGCGCCGGCGAAGCCCTGAAAGGTGCGTTTCGGCCCCGGATTCACACGTTTATTTCCACCAGCCCCGTTCACATGAAGCACAAGCTGAACATGGGCGAAAACGCGGTTCTGGAAGCGATCGGCGCGTCGGTGACGCGCGCGCGCAACTTCACCGACGACGTGGAATGGTCGGGCGAAGACGCTACCCGCACGGTGCCGGACTTCCTGTGCCGCTGCGTCGATGTCGCCATCAATGCCGGCGCCACGGTGATCAACGTGCCCGACACGGTGGGCTATTCCACGCCGCAGGAATATTTCGACATCATCAAGATGCTGCGTGAACGCGTGCCCAATGCCGACAAGGTGATCTTCTCCACCCATGTCCATAACGATCTGGGCCTGGCGGTGGCGAACTCCCTGGCCGGTGTGCTGGCGGGCGCGCGCCAGGTGGAATGCACCATCAACGGCATCGGCGAGCGCGCCGGCAATGCCGCGCTGGAAGAAGTCGTGATGGCCTTGAAAGTGCGCAAGGACATCATGCCCTTCACCACGGGCATCAACACCACCATGCTGAACCGCGCCTCCAAGCTGGTGTCGAACGTCACCGGCTTTCCGGTCCAGTACAACAAGGCGATTGTCGGCAAGAACGCCTTCGCCCATGAAAGCGGCATCCACCAGGACGGCATGCTGAAGAACGTGGAAACCTACGAGATCATGCGGCCCGAGGATGTGGGGGTGAATTCCACCTCCCTGATGCTGGGCAAGCTGTCGGGCCGCCATGCCTTCAAGGACAAGCTGGAAAGCATGGGTTATGTGCTGGAAAGCGAAGCGTTCGAAGACGCCTTCAAGCGCTTCAAGGACCTGGCCGACAAGAAAAAGCACCTGTTCGATGAAGATATCGCCGCCCTGGTAGACGACGAGATTGTTCGCGGTCAGGACACGATTTCGATCAAGGCGCTGCGGGTGGAATCGGGCACCGGCATCATCCCGGTGGCTTCGCTGACCCTGGATGCGGCCGGCGTGGTCAAGAGCGTGACTGTCAGCGGCGACGGCCCGGTGGATGCCATCTTCATGGCCATCCGCGAGGCCTATCCCCACACCGCCACCCTCCAGCTGTTCCAGATCAGCGCCGTGACCGAGGGCACCGATGCCCAGGCGCAGGTCAGCGTCCGGCTGGAAGAGAATGGCCGCACCGTCACCGGCAAGGCGTCGGATACCGACACCATGGTGGCTGCGGCTTATGCCTATGTGAATGCGTTGAACAAGCTGCTGGTGAAGCGCGAGAAGCAGGCGCCCGAAGCCCTGTCGGTCGCGCGGTGACGGCGGTTGTAACGAAATGACACGGCCGGCCCCGGATAAAGCGCGCCGGGGCCGGTTTTTCAAGGAATGGCGCTTGCAGGTTTTGGAATTAGCTTTCCAGGTTAGGGACAGGGATTA
>CANCMM010000262.1:0-3845 GCA_947379335.1 Alphaproteobacteria bacterium
CGTCCTGGAACGCGATGCTGAAAGGCGGCCGCGACGGCTTCTGGGGCATGACGGTGATGGGGATCGCCACATCCCTCGCCTGCGCCGCCGCGCTGCCTTTCCTGCCCCTGCCCGCCCGCGCCAGCTGGCCCTATATCGCCGGCTCCGCCCTGCTGCATGTCGGCTACAACGCTTTGTTGGTCCGCGCCTATCGCCGCGGCGACTTCGGCAGCGCGTACCCAATCGCGCGCGGTTCCTCGCCGCTTCTGGTGACCTTGGGGGCTGCGCTGGCCGCACAGGAGGTGCCGACGCTTATCGGCATGGCGGGAATCGTGCTGGTCAGCATCGGCATCATCTCGCTGGCGTTCCGGGGCCGCCAATTGCCGGAGACCGGTATCTTTTATGCGCTGGGTACCGGCTTCTTCATTGCCGCCTATAGCGTGACCGACGGCATCGGCGGGCGGCTTTCGGGAAGCGCGGTGTCCTACACCTTGTGGATGTGCGTGATATGGGGCGCCACCGCCCTGCCGCTTTATAAATTCCGGCGGCCTGGCGCCGCGATCTGGCAGGGAACGCGCGCCACGGGCCTGGCGGCGCTGGGCGGGGTGGTTTCGGTGCTGGCTTATGGCATCGTCATCTTCGCCATGACAGTCGCGCCGATGGGCTCGGTGTCGGCCTTGCGCGAAACCAGCGTGTTGTTCGCGGTGCTGCTGGGGCGCATATTCTTCGGCGAAAAGCTGACAGCCCGCCGGATCGTTTCGGTGCTGGTGATCGCGGCGGGAGCGCTGTGCCTGGAATGATCAAGAAATTCGCGCTGGCGATCCTGGCGCTGCTGGCCACATTGTCCCTTGCTGGCTCTTTGGCCGGTGCGCAAACTGTGGGGCCGTCGGTTCCCATTGGCAATTTCGCGCATCCCGCGCTGTGGCACATCCAGGGCGAAGCCGGGCAGGTCTATCTGCTGGGCGCGGTGCATGTGCTGCCGCCCAACATGGAGTGGCACACCGGTCCTATTCGCATCGCCCTGTCGCGCGCCGATGTCTTTGTATTCGAGGTGCCTGAGGACGCCTCGGCGGTCAGCGAACTGCATGACCTGATCCAGAAGAACGGCTTCCTGCCGCCGGACCAGAAGCTGCGCGATCTGCTGCATCCCAAATTCCAGGCGGACTATGACGCGGCAGTGAAATCGTCCGGGCTGGACGCTGCCAGCGTGGAGCGCGAGCGGCCCTGGCTGGCCGGCATCCAGCTGATGTTCGCCCAGATCAGCAAGCTGCACTATGCCTCCAGCAACGGCGTGGACAGCGTGCTGATGGAGAGCGCCGTGCGAAACCACAAACCCGTCCGCTATTTCGAAACCATTGCCGACCAGTTCGCGCTTCTGGCGCCGGAAGACCGCGCGCTGGAGCTGGAAGAATTCGAGTCCGGCCTTGCGGACCTGCGCGACGTCTCGGCCGGAATCCGGCCGATGGTCACCGCCTGGGCCAATGGCGACCAGGCCAAGCTGGACGAATTGATCAACGGCGACCTCGACCAGTTTCCCAAGGCGCGCAAGCTGCTGCTGGACGACCGCAACCTGCGCTGGGCGCCCCAGATCGAAGCCATGCTGAAGGAGAAGCACATCTTCTTCATCACGGTGGGCGCTGGCCATTTGACCGGACCGAAAGGCGTGCCGGCGTTGTTGCGCAAGGCGGGATATACCGTCGAAGGCCCCTGAAACGCGGCACAAAATCCAGCGTTTCCGCGCCCTGCATCATCATATGCACATTTCTTTATATGTTCCTTGCCCCGCCCTGTTCCGGCTGCTATAGGCACGCCCGAAATCCACGGGAATCGTTTCATGGCCGCTTTCAGCGACTACATCGTCAAGGACATCACCCTGGCCGACTGGGGCCGCAAGGAACTGAACATCGCCGAGATCGAGATGCCGGGCCTGATGGCCACGCGCGCCGAATACGGCAAGGCACAGCCGCTCAAGGGCGCGCGCATCGCCGGCTCGCTGCACATGACCATCCAGACCGCCGTGCTGATCGAGACCCTGAAGGCGCTGGGCGCCGACATCCGCTGGGTGTCGTGCAACATCTATTCGACCCAGGACCATGCCGCCGCGGCCATCGCCGCCGCCGGCATCCCGGTGTTCGCCGTCAAGGGCGAGAGCCTGAAGGATTACTGGGACTACACCGCCAAGCTGTTCGAATGGCATGGCGGCGGCTATCCCAACATGATCCTGGATGATGGCGGCGACGCCACCATGCTGGTGCATCACGGGTTGCGCGCCGAAAAGGGCGATGTGGCCTTTTTGGAAAAGCCGGAAAATGAAGAAGAAGAAGTCTTCTATGCGCTGATCAAGCGGCTGCTGAAGGAAAAGCCCAAGGGCTGGTTCGCCGAGATCGCCGCCAACATCAAGGGCGTGTCGGAAGAAACCACCACCGGCGTGCATCGCCTGTACCTGATGGAAAAGGACGGCAAGCTGCTGTTCCCCGCCATCAACGTCAACGACAGCGTCACCAAGTCCAAGTTCGACAATCTGTATGGCTGCCGCGAGTCGCTGGTGGACGGCATCCGCCGCGGCACCGACGTGATGATGTCGGGCAAGGTCGCCATGGTCGCCGGCTTCGGCGATGTTGGCAAAGGCTCGGCCGCGTCGCTGCGCAATGCCGGCTGCCGCGTCATGATCTCGGAAATCGATCCGATCTGCGCTCTGCAGGCCGCCATGGAAGGCTATGAAGTCGTCACCATGGAAGAAGCTGCTCCGCGCGCCGATATTTTCTGCACCGCGACCGGCAATGTCGATGTCATCACCGTGGACCACATGCGCGCGATGAAAGATCGCGCCATCGTCTGCAACATCGGCCATTTCGATAGCGAAATCCAGATCGCCGCGCTGCGCAACTACACCTGGGACAACATCAAGCCGCAGGTCGACGAGGTGGTGTTCCCCGACGGCAAGCGCCTGATCCTGCTGTCCGAGGGTCGCCTGGTGAACCTGGGCAACGCGACCGGCCACCCCAGCTTCGTGATGTCGGCCAGCTTCACCAACCAGGTGCTGGCGCAGCTCGAGCTATGGGAAGCACCGGCCGGTAAATACGAGCGCAAGGTCTATACGCTGCCGAAACACCTGGACGAAAAGGTGGCATCCTTGCACCTGGCCAAAGTCGGCGCCAAGCTGACCAAGCTGTCGCCGGCGCAGGCGGAGTATATCGGTGCCGCGGTGAACGGGCCGTTCAAGCATGATCTGTATCGTTACTAGGAAGTAGTTGCCTGGCGCCCGCTTCGCGAAAGTGAAGCGGGCAGCTAAGAAAAGCGCTTCTTTTTTGTGAAAAAGAAGCAAAAAACTCTTGTTCTGCGATGCCTACGGCGTACTTTTGCCGGTGAGTGTACAGCGTAGCAAGGAAATTGATGAAGTTTTTTTGGTTCTTTTTGTTCACAAAAAGAACAGCTTTACGTCAAGCCTTTCTCATACCAACCCTTCGATCGTTTCACCAAGTTCACTACCGTTAGCATCACCGGCACTTCCACCAGCACCCCAACCACTGTTGCCAATGCCGCGCCAGACTGAAAACCAAACAGGGCGATCGCGGTGGCGACGGCCAACTCGAAAAAATTACTCGCTCCGATCAGCGCTGACGGCCCCGCGACACACCAGGCGACGCCGAGGCGTCGATTAAGCCAGTAGGCCAACCCGGCATTGAAATAGACCTGGATGATGATCGGCACGGCAAGCAGCGCGATGACCGTGGGTTGGCGCAGGATTTGCTCGCCTTGCAAGCCAAACAGCGCGACCAGGGTTGCCAGCAGCGCCACCAGGGAAACCGGCGCGAGCAGACGCAACGTCCGGTCCAGCGCTTCGCCGCCACGGGCAAGCAGAGTGC
>CANCMM010000263.1:0-3805 GCA_947379335.1 Alphaproteobacteria bacterium
AAGACCTACCTGATCGCCTATCGCGATTGCTGCGGCAAGCCGGGCTGCGGCCAGTGCCATTGCGACAACCAGGATCGCGATACCCAGCTCTACGTGCCCCAGACCAACAACGACATCATCTGGTGCTTCGGCCTGGACAACATGCAGTACCATTGCTCCACCGCCGCGCTGGTCGGCGCCGTGCAGTGATGCGTGTGACTTTGGCCGCCGCGTTGCTGGCGGCGACGCCCGCGCTCGCGGATGGCGCCGCGGTGTTCGATGCCAATTGTGCGTTTTGCCATCAGGCCGGCGGTGTCGGCGTGCCCGGCCAGTTCCCGCGCCTCGCCGGGCGGGCGGGCGCCATCGCCGCCAAGTCCGCCGGCAAAGCCTTCCTGCCCAAGGTCGTGCTGAACGGCATCAGCGGCCGCATCATGGTGGATGGCGAGCAGATCCTGGGCATCATGCCGGCGTTGGATACGCTGTCGGATGACGATATCGCTGCGGTGCTGACCTATGTCACCAGCCTGAACCACAAGCCGGTGCCGTACACCGCCGCCGATATCAAGGCAGCGCGCGCCCAGCCAAAAGTCTCGCCCACCGATATGGCGGCCCAGCATTCCGCGCTCGCCGCCAAGAAGATCGTGCCATGAGATTTGCGGCCCTGGCTGCGTTTGTGCTGGCCGCGTCTGCAGCCAACGCCGCGCCGCTACTACCCGAACTCAAAGGCCTGCCGGAACTGACCACGCCCCAGTCCGACTATGTCGAGCATTGCAGCGGCTGCCACGGCATGCAGGGCAACTCCGCCCCGGCCGATATTCCGGTGCTGCGCGACCGCGTCGGTTATTTCATGTGCACACCGCAGGGGCGCGATTATCTGATCCGTCTGCCCAATGTCGCCTATTCCGCCATCTCCGATAACCAGGAACTGGCCGACATGATGAACTTCGTGGTGTTCGGGCTGGGCGGCAAAAGCGCGCCCAAGGGCGCCAGGCCTTTCACGGCGTCGGAAGTGGCGCGGCTGCGCACCAAGGCGCTGGCGACGCAATCCCTGATCGCGGTGCGCGCCGATGTGGTGAGCAAATTGGGCGGCGGCTGCGCGGTGCCTGATAGCATGCAGTTCTTCTATGACGGCCAGGAACGGGCCGCGCGCTGATTCAATGGACGACTTTTTGAAATGGGAAGTGGGCATGATCGGTAAAAGACAATTTTTGACGGGCTTGTCAGGCATGGGCGTGATGGTGACGTCCTCGGCGCTGGCGCAGATTCATTCGCCCACCCCGCCGGGCAAGAAGACCATTCCCCAGCGCAAGGCCAAAACCACCAAGCTGTTCAAGGCGCCGGAATTCTATCCCAACTGCCTGGCGATCCCGGAAAAGGGCGATGAAGGCATCTGGATCGGCCAGCAGAAGCTCAAAGGCATCCAGGCCTCGGGCTCCGGCGTGCCCGAACAGCCGGGACCGGACCTGGTCTGGCTGATGGACTGGAACGGCAAGGTGCTCAAGACCTATGAAAGCGCCTCGCAGGTCACCAGCGGTCTGGCGGTCAGCGATACCTCGCTCTATGTCCTGGCCAACAACGAAACCGATTATCCCCCGCCTTACACCGGCGTGCACAATCTGGACGTGAAGACCGGCAAGACCCGCTGGGTGAAGCAGATTCCCCTGGGCGGCGGCGGTACCCACGGCGCCCAATGGCATGACGGCAAATTGTGGATCATCGCCAGCCGCCTCAACGCCATGATCCGGGTTGATCCGCAAAGCTGGACCTGCGACTACGCCATCCGCATCCGCAATGACTCACCCGACACGATGCGCAGTCATGACATGACCTTCGACGATCAGGGCTTCATCTGGCTGGCCACCGCAAGCAACTCCAAGAGCTATGCCGAAGGCGTGCAGGGAATGTCCAAATACGATCCCAAGACCGGCGAGGTGCTGGAACAGGTGACGTTGGAGCCGGGCTCCTGCGATCCGCATGGGTTGGGCTTTTATAAAGGCGCCTTGATCGGCTGCGATGCCGGACATCATCCGGGCTGGCCGGACAAGGATGGCCCCGGCGTGGGCTGGATATTCCGTATAGAGCTGATCTGAAACGGGCGGACAGAAATGTGGCGCAAACAGCACAGGGACCGGTTTGCTGGACATTTCACACAGTGACGGCGCGGTGCTGCACTTGCGGGGCAGGCCGTCCTTGAGCATTGTGCCTATTGCACTTTTGTGTATAGTTGCAAAAAAAATAGAACGTCTGAGGGGAAAAATGCGCACTCTTATCGCCGTAGCTTTGTCGACCACTTTGCTCGCGTCCGCGGCCTTTGCCGCTGACAGCGCGGGCCCGCTCGCGGCCGGCAAGCCTGCCGGCATCAAGCAGGCGCAGATCGGCCAGGCTGGCTGGGTCCTGATAGGCGTGGGCGCCGTTGCGGCGATCGCCATCGGCGTGGCCTCCAGCTCGAACGGCAGCCCGGTCGGCAATTCGCCCCAGCTGGCCGTCACCGCCACCACCATATAAGGCTTTCAGGCTCTGTGCCTGTCCAAAGGGAGCGGCTTGCCGCTCCCTTTTCGTTTTGTGGCCGCGCCCCAGTTTGCACACAAAACCGGGATATTCCGCGCTAGTCTGGGGCTGATTGGGGGGATGCTTTCGATGAACAAGTTGCGCACCCGTGCCATCCTTGGCGCGTTTCTCTCCACCGCGGTGGCGCTGGCCTGGACCGGCTTTGCGCGCGGCCAGGAGGAAAGCACCGCCGCCCAGCAGGCGGGCCCGCCGTCCAATACCATTTCCTTCCAGATGAAGCCGGTCACCGGCGACATCACCAACACCGATGAACAGCGCATCAATGCCGATGCCGACCAGGACAATTGGCGCCTGCATGGCCGCACCTACGACAATCAGCGCTTCTCGCCGCTGACCGAGATCAACGCCTCCAATGTGAAGCAGCTCAAGCCCGTGGCGCTGATCCAGACCGGCGTGGCCAATGCCATGGAATCAACACCGATCGAGATCGACGGCGTCCTGTTCGTGGAGACCGCCGGCAACGTGGTCCAGGCCTATGACGCGGTCACGGGCGACGAATTATGGTCCTACAATCCTGTGCTGGAATTCAGCAGCCTTTGCTGTGGTCCCCAGGCCCGCGGCGTCGCGGTGGCCTATGGCAAGGTGTTCGTCGCCCAGGTGGACGGCAATGTCGTGGCGCTGGATGCCAAAAACGGAAAGGTCATCTGGAAGACCAAGAAGTCCGACATCCTGCCCCAGCCCTATCATTGGTATTCTTTCACCGGCGCGCCCCAGGTTCATAACGGGCTGGTGGTGGTGGGCAATGGCGGCGCCGAATGGCCCACCCGCGGCTTTGTCGAGGCGCTGGACGCGCAAACCGGCGCGCTGGTGTGGCGCTTCAACCTGACCGCCGGCCCGGACGATCCCAACTTCAAGGGCGCCTGGGAAGGCGATTCCTGGAAGATCGGCGGCGGCTCGATGTGGGACGCGGTGGCGGTGGACACCAAGCGCGACCTGATGATGTTCGCGGTCGGCAATCCCAATCCGGACCTGTATGGCGGTTTCCGCAAGGGCAACAATCTCTACACCGTCTCGATGGTGGCGGTGCATGCCAAGACCGGCAAGCTGGCCTGGTATTACCAGCAGATTCCGCACGATGTCTGGGACCTGGATTCGGCGGCGCCGACGGTGCTGTTCAATGTGCTGGACAAGAACGGCAAGACGGTGGAAGCGGCTGCCGAGGCCAACAAGAACGGCCATCTCTACATCGTCAATCGCGCCAACGGAAAACTGATCCGCCGCTCCGACGCCTTCGTGCCGCAGAGTGAGTCCATCCAGA
>CANCMM010000264.1:0-3797 GCA_947379335.1 Alphaproteobacteria bacterium
CGCATGCCTTCGATCACGGCTGGAGGGGGCGGGGGACCATACGCCATCGGCATCGGCGCGGGACCGGGAATGAAGGCGTCGTTGGGGGCCTGGCGCCATTCTTCGCGCCATGCGCGCTGCATCACCGGCGCTGCCATGCCGTAGTTGTAGGTACCACCGCCGGCATAACGACGCACCGCGCGGCGCGCCACCCGGCGGGGCGGCGGGGCCACGGAGCGAACCGCGGCCTGGGTCTTAACCTTGTGGTCATCCGGGCAGTCGCACAGGCAAGTAACCCTGGCCTTGTGCGCCATCGCCGGCTGAATGCTGAAAATGGAAACGATTGCGGTGGTCAGCAAAATGCCGGCCGTCAAAGCAGATACCCTCATCACACTCTCCATTCGTTCGAGGCGTGTCGCGGGGCATGCGATCGCGTGTCTTGATATGGGACGTTCTAATATGGGACAGGGTTCCATGCGAGGGGCGAATGAACTGTTGGTTAATTCCGCCGGTTCCCGCCTGTATACGCCAACACGGCCTTAAGAATTCCCGGTGCAAAATCGCACACGCAACGGGGATTTCATGGCAGCTGACGGCCCAACCTGGGTAACCGACATCAATGCGACGGAGGAGCGGGAGAACCGCGTCCGGCTCGCATTGCTGCGCGGGGTGGTGGAAAACCTCAAAGCCAACCGCGTGGTCGTACCGGTCTTCGGCGTCGCGATCGCCGCCATGTTCCCACAATGGATGGACATTCGCTATCTGGCGGCCTGGTACTGCCAGATGCTGTTGGGCTTTATTCCGCAAGTGGTGGCGCTGGCGAAGTTCCCCGGCGGCGTGATGACCAGCCGCGAGGTCAAAACATGGTCGCGCCGGATCACCGTCGCCAACCTGTTTTTCGTCGCCAACTGGTCGTCGCTGGGCGTGTGGTTCTGGGCGCGCGGTTCCAACTCCAATCACCTGGTTGTCGAACTCATCCTGGCGGCCAGCCTGGCGGCGCATGCCGCGACCACCGGCGCCTGCCGTTCGATCTCGCGCACAGCACTGCTGCTGTATCTGTTCGTGATGACAGCGGTTCCGCTGCAGGGGCTGGCCAATCCGGAAACCTTCACCCGCTCGCTGGTGATGCTGCTGCTGGCGCCGCTTTACGTCGGATTTACGGGCTTCATCGCCCATCGCAATTACACAAGGGCCCGCAAGGCGGTGTTGGTGGGCCAGGAACGCGATTCGCTGCTCGCCGAACTGGTCATGGCCAAGCTGGAATCGGACCGTGGCCGCGAGCAGGCCGAAGCTGCCAGCTTGGCCAAGTCGCAATTCCTGGCCAACATGAGTCACGAATTGCGTACACCGCTGAACGCCATCCTGGGCTTTTCGGAAATGATCGCCAGCCGCATCTTCGAAAAGGATCCGGATCGCAATGTCGAATATGCCCAGCTGGTCAATACCTCGGGCAAACACCTGCTGGCGCTGATCAACGACATACTGGACCTGGCCAAGATCGAAGCCGGCCACTGGAAGCTGGAAGAATCCGAACTGGACCTGCACCGCGTCGCCGAGGATGCGCTGCAATTCGTGGTCTGGCGCACCAAGGACGCCAATGCCACGCTGGTCAACAGCATCGATCCGGGGTTGGAGCTGGTCTATTGCGACGAGCGCGCCATCAAGCAGATCCTGCTCAACCTTTTGTCCAATGCCGTGAAGTTCACGCCCGAGCATGGCACCGTCACCGCCTTTGCCCACCGGGCCGAGGACGGCGGCATGCTGCTGGGCGTGATGGATACCGGCGTTGGCATCGCAGCTGAAGACCAGGGCGCGGTGTTCGACAGTTTCGGCCAGGGCCGCCACGATGTGGCGCTGGTGGACAAGGGAACAGGCCTGGGCCTGGCGATCGTCAAGGGCCTGGTGGAAGCGCATGGCGGACGCATCGGCCTGGAAAGCCAGGTCGGCAAGGGTACCCGCGTCACCGTGCACCTGCCGTCCGTCCGAGTGCGCCCGCGCGCCATGGCGCAAGGCGAAGCAGCCTAGCGGCCCGAGGCGACCATCAAATTATCGACCGCCTTGCGCACCACCTCTTCGGGGCGGCGCGTCAGGGCATGGACGAAGGCCAGCTTCTCGATCGCTTTGGGTGACAGCACAAAGGGATAAAGGTCGGTCAGCCCCATGCTGCGATTCATGCTGTTGGTGGCGAACTCGATCGGCAGCCAGGCGTCGATCAACGTCTCCCAGCGCCGCGTCTTGTAAGGATCGAAATGGATCGCAGCTTCGATATGGCCACGGGCCGCGCGCGGCTTGATCTTCATCCCGAAGGCGCCCGCCGTCTCCAGCGTATCCACGATGTGGAGATAATGCGCGAAGGTTTCGGCGAAATCCTCCCAGGGATGCATGGTGGCGTACATGCTGATGTAGTTTTCCCGCCAGTCCGCCGACGGTCCTTCGGCATAGTGCTTCTGCAGCGCCCGGTCGTAATCCTGGCGGTCATCATCGAACAGGGCGCGGAAGGAATTCAGCATGCCCTCATTGGTCGCCACCAGCCGGTCCCAGAAATAGTGGCCGATCTCGTGCCGGAAATGGCCCAGCAAGGTGCGATAGGGCTCACCCATCTCGCTGCGCACTTTCTCGCGCACGACATCATCGGCTTCGCGCACCGCGAGTGTGATCAGGCCATTGTCATGGCCTGTCATCACGCCCTGGGCATGGCTTTCTCCCGCATCGGACAGGAAGTCGAAGGCCAGGCCGTGGTCGGGATCGTCGGCGCGGTTTTCCAGCGGCAGGCCAAGGCGCAGCAGGGAATAGAACAGCCGGTGCTTGGCGGTCTCGATCTTGCGCCAGAGCACGTCATTGCCCGGCACCGTCAGGTCGGGGACGGTGCGGTTGTGGCGGCAGGCGGCACAAAAGCCATGCGGGTCGTCCGCCGGGAGCATCCAATTGCACATGCCGGCGTCGTAGTTCAGGCAGAATTTGTAAGCCTTTTTGGGCACCGCCAGCACGGTCCAGCCCCCATCCTCGGCCGGGTCCAGCGCAGAAATCTCTGAAATATCAGTGAGATAGCCTAAACCCCGGCCGCAATTCTCGCAAAGTACATTCTCGAAATACAGGAGCTGGCCACAACCTTGGCAACTGAACAGCTTCATAAGGCATTTTCCCGGATAGACGCATGTAAACGCCCGTTTTTTAACGATGTTCCGAGGATATTGGGCTGCGGCGCGGCGGCTTGTAGCCGCATGTTCGCAGTTGCGGCATAGTCAGTTTTCCAGGGAATTCCGATGAGCATTCAGGCCGCCCTCCGCCACGTCACCCGTTACCGGTACGACCGGCAAATCACCTTGGGTGCACAGACTATACGCCTGCGTCCGGCGCCGCACACCCGCGCCAAGATGGTGGCCTATTCGCTGAAGATCGAACCGGCGGAGCATTACATCAACTGGCAACAGGACCCCCAGTCCAACTGGCTGGCGCGCATCGTATTCCCCGAGAAGATCGATCACTTCACCGTCAGCGTCGACCTGACGGTCGACATGGAAGTGATCAATCCCTTCGACTTTTTCCTGGAGCCGGATGCGGAGAAGTTTCCCTTCCACTATGCGCCCGAGCTGAAAGCCGAGCTGGAGCCTTACCTGGCGGCGGCCGAATTCGGTCCCGCCTTCAACCGCTACCTCGCCGCGGTCCCGCGCAAGTCTGAGCAGACCACCAATTTCGTCTTTGATCTCAACGCCCAGATCTCGCGCGACATCGGTTACACGATCCGCATGGAGCCCGGCATCCAGACGCCGGAAGAGACGCTGTGCAAGGGCTCAGGCTCCTGCCGCGACTCGGCCTGG
>CANCMM010000265.1:0-3794 GCA_947379335.1 Alphaproteobacteria bacterium
TCGCGTCCCTATGACAAGGACCGTGACGGCTTCGTGATGGGCGAGGGCGCCGGCATCGTGGTGCTGGAAGAGCTGGAACATGCACGCGCGAGAGGGGCGAAGATTTACGGCGAAGTGATCGGCTATGGCCTGTCGGGCGACGCCTATCACATCACCGCCCCGTCGGAAGACGGCGATGGCGGCTACCGCGCCATGCAGATGGCGCTGAAGCGCGCCGGTATCGCGCCGTCCGACATCGATTATGTGAACGCCCATGGCACCTCGACCATGGCCGACGGCATCGAGCTGGGCGCGGTGGAACGCCTTCTGGGCAATGCGGCGGCCAAGACGCCCATGTCCTCGACCAAATCCTCGATCGGGCATCTGCTGGGCGCGGCCGGTTCGGTGGAAGCAATCTTCTGCCTGCTCGCCATGCGCGATGGCATCGTGCCGCCCACGATCAACCTGGACAATCCCGACGTCGTGACAGCCATGGACCTGGTGCCCAACAAGGCGCAGAAGCGCGACGTCAACATCGCCATGTCCAACAGCTTCGGCTTCGGCGGCACCAACGCCGCCCTGATCCTCTCCAAAATTTGATGCGTCTTCTCTTCGTCCTGGCGGTGCTTTGCGTCATCGCCGCCGGGGTGTTCGAATGGGCCTATTCTGCCTGGGACGGTCCGGGCATGCCGGCACGTTCGGGCAATGAAACGGTGGTGATGGTGGCACCCCACACCCGTGTCCATGACATTGCCCAGACCCTGGAACAGGCGGGCGCGCTCAAAAGCGCGGTGATCTTCGAGTTGAATCTGCGCATTCGCGGTTTGGCCGACAAGGTGAAGGCCGGTGAATACGCCATTCCCTCCGGCGCTTCGATGCACGCCATCGCCGACATTCTGGTGGACGGCAAATCCATCCAGCACAAGCTGACGGCCGCCGAAGGCCTGACCAGCGACATGATCTGGAAGCTGGTCCAGAAGAACGATGTGCTGACCGGCGATGCCGGGCCGGTGCCGCAGGAAGGCACGCTGCTTCCCGAAACCTATCTCTTCACCCGCGGCGAGACCCGCGCCCATCTGCTGGCCAAGATGGCAAAAGCCCAGGACGCGTTCCTGGCCGGGAAATGGGAAAGCCGCGTCAGCGGCCTGCCGCTGGCTTCGATGCGCGAGGCGATCATCCTGGCCTCCATCGTGGAAAAGGAAACCGGGGTGGCATCCGAGCGCCGCCATGTCGCCGCCATTTTCGTCAACCGGCTGAAGATCGGCATGCGGCTGCAGACCGATCCCACCATCATCTATGACCTGACCAAGGGATATCCGCTCGGCCGCGGCATCCGCGCCAGCGAGCTGGCGGCGGCCACGCCCTACAACACCTATGTCATCACCGGCCTGCCGCCGGGTCCGATCTGCAACCCGGGCAAGGACGCCATCGCCGCGGTGCTCAATCCGGAAACCAGCGACGATCTGTATTTCGTCGCCACTGGCCATGGCGGGCATGCCTTTGCCGCCACCATCGCGCAGCAGGAACGCAACGTCGCCGCCTATCGCGCCTTTGAGCGCCAGAACCATGCCAATGAAAGCCAGGCGCCCGATCCGGTGACGGTCAGCGAAAGGCTGGAAGAGGCGCCGGTTCCGGTTCCCGACGCCAAGGCGCCCAAGCTGCCCGCGCCGCACAAAAAAAAGCGCGCCGGCCACCGCAGGTGACAGCGCCTGTGCGCACGGGCTAATTTCGCAGCTCACCGGAGTTGTCCATGACCTTTGCCAGCATGACGGGATTTGCCGAAAGCACGGGCAGCCATGACGGGCTGCGCTGGCGCTGGGAAGCCAAGAGCGTCAACGGCCGCAGCCTGGACATGCGGCTGCGCACCCCGCCTGGTTATGACGGACTGGAAGCCCCCGCGCGCCGGCTGGCGGGCGAGCGCTTCCTGCGCGGCGCCTTCCAGATTTCCCTCTCCGTCGAACAGCCGGAAACCGCGCGCGGCCTCAGCGTGGATGCCGTGGCGCTGGCCAGCGCCGTGCGGATCGCGCGCGAGGTCGCCGCCGAGACCGGCCTGGCGCCGGCGCGGGTGGATGGGCTGCTGGCGCTCAAGGGCGTGATCGTCGCCGATGAGGTGGCCGCTCCCCCCGATCCGGTCACCCGCGCGCACCGGGACGCCGCCATCCTGGAAAGCCTGGCGGGGGCCTTTGACCGGCTGGCGAAGGAACGCTGCGGCGAAGGCGCAAAGCTGGCATCGCTGATGACGGCGCAAATGGACGAGATCGAAACGTTGGTGGGTGAGGCGGGACGGCTGGCCGCCGCCCAGCCTGCGGCGCTGAAAGCACGGCTGGACGCGCAGCTGAAGGAGCTGCTGGACGGTGGGTCGGTGTCCGAGGACCGGCTGGCACAGGAAGTGGCGCTGTTGGCGGTGAGGGCCGATGTGCGTGAGGAGCTGGACCGGCTCACCGCCCATGTCCAGGACGCCCGCGCCCTGATCAAGGACGGCAAGGGTGTAGGCCGCAAGCTGGATTTCCTGGCCCAGGAATTCAACCGCGAAGCCAACACCCTGTGCTCCAAATCCAGCGACATTGCATTGACCCGCACCGGCCTCGCCCTTAAGGCGGTGATCGACCAGTTCCGCGAGCAGTCCCAGAATGTCGAATAACAACATCCAGCGCCGTGGCCTGATGCTGGTGTTGTCCTCGCCGTCCGGCGCGGGCAAGACCACCCTGTCGCGCCGCCTGCTGGAGAGTGACGGCAATATCCAGCTGTCGGTGTCCGCCACCACCCGCCCGATGCGGCCGGGCGAAACCCATGGCAAGGATTATCACTTCCTCAAGCCCGAAGAGTTTGAAGCCTGGCTTACGGGGGGAAAGTTTCTCGAACATGCCACCGTGTTCGGTAACCGTTACGGTACGCCATCTCATCTGGTGAATGACGTGCTCAGCAGCGGACGCGACGTGCTGTTCGACATCGACTGGCAGGGCACCCAGCAGCTGAAGGAAAAAAAACGCGACGACCTGGTCAGCATCTTCATCCTGCCGCCCAGCCATGACGAGCTGGAACGCCGGCTGCGCAACCGCGCCCAGGACAGCGAGGAAACCGTGGCGGGCCGCATGGCCAAGGCGGCGGACGAGATTAGCCATTGGCCGGAATATGACTATGTCATCGTCAACACCGACGTGGACAAGGCGCTGGGCGACATCCAGGCGGTCCTCAATGCCGAGCGCCTGAAGCGGAGCCGCCAGACCGGCATCTCGGAGTTCGTCGGCAAGCTGGTATGACGCCGAAAGGCCAGGTTTCCCGGCCTGAAATCTGTGCCATACTGTACGGATTGAAAATGGCGGGGGGCCAGATGTCCGACACCGAGAATTCGCGCCGCGTTCTCATTGCGGGCCTGTTGTCGCTTTTGCCGATGAAGGCCGCGGCGCAGATTCAATTGCCGGGCGCGGTCAGCGATTATCTGAACCGCAACAAAGCCGCTGCGGCGCCTGCCGCCGCATCTGCCGGCGCGCCCGCCGGTGCGGCGCTCAGCCAGAGCCAGATCGGCTCGGGATTGAAGGACGCGATGAAGGTCGCTTCACGCAAGGTGATCGGCCAGGTCGGCAAGCCGGGCGGCTATTTCAGTGATCCCGCCATCAAGATTCCGCTGCCGGGCGGGCTGGACCGCGTGGCGGGCCCCTTGCGCGCGGTGGGCGCCGCCGGCCTGCTGGACGATCTGACCTTGCGGATGAACCGCGGCGCCGAGCAGGCCGCGCCCAAGGCGCTGAACATCTTTGTCGATGCGGCCTCCGGCATGAGCTTCGACGATGCGCGCGGTATCCTGACCGGCCCGCAGG
>CANCMM010000266.1:0-3792 GCA_947379335.1 Alphaproteobacteria bacterium
GACGCCGCCAGCAATGACACGTCATCGCCGCAGAAGATGAAATTGGCGCCGGCCTTGTACCATTTCTGCATTTCGGGGTCGGGAAAGGTGATGCCGATGCTGGCGGGCATCTGGCGCGCCTTGGCGGCGGCGATCACCGCGTTCATGCCGCCCACCACGGTGGGGTGGGAGAATTGGCGCAGCACACCCGCCGAACCCGACAGGTCGGTGGGCCCCAGGCACGCCACGTCCACGCCGGGCGTATCCAGGATGCCGTCGATATCCGCGACGCCATTCACATGTTCGATCTGCACCACCACGATGACGGACTCGTTGGCCTGGGCAACATAGGCATCGGTCTTGCGGCCATAATCGGAAGCACGCCGGGGACCGAAGCCGCGCGTTCCTTCCGGCGGATATTTGCAGGCGGACACCGCGATGCGGGCTTCCTCCGCCGAACTCACCATCGGGATCAGGATGCCTTCGGCGCCCATGTCCAGCGCCTGCTTGATCAACACATGGTCGTTCCAGGCCACCCGCGTCATCGGCACGGTGGGCGAACCATTGAAAGCCATCAGACAGGTCTGGAAACCTTCATTGCTGAAGCCGCCATGCTCGGTATCGATGAACACCCAGTCGAAGCCGGCGCCCGCCATGATCTCGGCGATGGTGGGATTGGCGACGGTCAGCCAGGCGCCGAACGTGGTTTCGCCCTGTCTCAGGCGCTGTTTCAATTTCAGGCTGCGTTCGGACATGATTAAATCCTTGGTTTATCCCAGACCCAGTTCGCGCAAGTAGGACCGGGTGCGTTTGGCGATAGGCAAAGGCTTGTCGAAGGGCGCCGGGAACATGTCCTGCTCGACAATGCCGAAGCCCTTGTAATCGATGTCGCGCAGCACATCACGAAAGGCGTTGAAATCCACCGCGCCCTGGGACGGTTCCACGAACATGCCCATCCCCACCGCCAGGGCGAAGGGAATGTTTTCGGCCGTCACCCGCGCCCTCAAGACCGGATCGACGCTCTTGAGATGCAGGTATGGGATGCGCGCATGGTGCTTACGCATGAAGCTGACCGGATCGCCACCGCAATAGGAATGATGGCCGGTGTCCAGAACGATCGAGACCAGCGCGGGATCGGTCATCGCCAGCAATTTCTCGATCTGGTCCTCATGCTCGACATGGGTCTGGGCGTGGGGATGGAAAATAAGTTGCAACCCGTAATCATCACGCGCGATGCGGGCCACACGCGTGGTCGTATCTACCAGCCGCGCAAAGGCGGCTTCGTCCAACCGGGCGGGCACGATCTGTTCGCCGGTGAAGAGGTTGGTGTAGCAGTCGGGGATCAGCACCAGGAATTTGGCGTTGAAGGTATTGAGGATAGGCCCCAGGCCCCGCAGCTGCTTTTCGATCCGTGGCCAACCGGTATCGGGATTGGCGAGGTCGCCTTCCACGAAGGAGCCGGAGACCTTCAGGCCGCGCTTGTCCAATTCCTGTTTCAGGGCCGCGGGATCGGTGGGCAGGTAACCGAAGGGCCCCAACTCGGTCCATTCGTAGCCGGCTTCAACAATTTCATCCAGAAAGCGGTGCCATGGTGTCTGGCGCGCATCGTCGGCAAACCACACGCCCCAGGAGTCCGGGGCACTTCCGATGGTCAGGTGCACGGCTTGTCTCCTGTCAGCCAGTCTTGCGCATGGGATTGGCGCCGCGCGACAGCGCCGCTCCGCGCCGGGCGAAGACGCCACCCTTCATCACACCCACGATCTTGTCGGGATCCTGGAAGATGCGGATATCGGCGATGGGATCACCGTCCAGAATGACCAGATCCGCCAGGAAGCCGGGGTGCACCTGGCCGGTCTGGCCGCCCATGTTCATCAGGTCTGCTCCGTGGCGTGTGGCAGCGACGATCGCCTCCATCGGCGTGAAACCGAACAGCTCGGTGAAGATTTCCAGGTCCTTGGCATTCTCGCCCTGGGGCGAGGTGATGAAGGCGCCATAGTCGCCGCCCGGCAGCACCCGCACACCGCGCTTGTGCAGATCGCGCATACAGTCGGTGAAGATGCCGATCTCGGTTTCCAGCGAGTCCAGCTTCTCACGGCTCCAGCCCAGGCGGAATTCGTCATGCCGGCGTAGCATGGCGATGGGAAAGCCGGCGGCTGGCACCACGAACACCTTGTCCTTGACCGATTCCAGCATGTCGCGGGCCTCGCTGTCGGCATGGGGGGCATGGAAGATCACCGGCACGCCCTGGCGCACGCACATCTTCACCCCGGCCGAGCTGGAACAATGGGTGGCAACCATCAGCTTGCGCGCATTGGCGACCTGCATCACCGCCGCCAGTTCCGGCTCGGTGATGACCGTGACGGTGTCGTCGGCATGCATATGACCCCAGTCGCGGTCGCCCGAGACATTGACCTTGATCGTGTCCACCCCATCGCGCGCGGCCAACCGCGCCATCTTCATGAAATTGTCGGCGCCGTCGCAGGCCACCGAAAAACGCAGGTTGCGGGGAAACTCCAGATAGTTGGTGTCCAGGTCGCCCAGGTTTCCAGTTGGGGTGATCTCCTGGCTGGCGGCGCGGATGCGCGGGCCTTCGAACATGCCCTTGTTGATGGCGTCGCGCACCGCCACGTCCAGCCGCGGCTTGGCCGACGCCGCCGAGAACAGGCTGGTCCAACCCCGCTGCAAAAGAAGTTGCGCATTGGCCAGCGATGCGAGGGCGTGATCCTCGGGCTGCTGCTCGATGGCGTTGTAGATGGAGGTGAGATTGTTGAAGGAAATATGGCAGTGCGCCTCGGTCATGCCGGGCAGTAGGGTCATGCCGGTGCAGTCGATCACCTCGTCGCCGGGCGCGGCGGCGGCTTCGACCGGGGCCGGTGTCACGGCGGCGATCTTCTCGCCTTCTACCGTGACGGTGCCGCGAAAGGGCGCGGCGCCACTGGCGTCGATAATGGACGCATTGCGAAAATGACGGCGCATCCCCTGCCCCCTGTTGCCGATATGCAGCTATTTTCCAAGAAGCTTGCCGGGGTGCCCCGGCTTTGACAAGGGCGGCACGGGACGGGAAAGCCCGGTTTTACCGGCCAAAAAGGCTATTCAGGTCCAGCTTCTTTTGCGGTGCACCCGCATCGTTGGACTTCTTGCCGCCCAGGACGCCGCCCAACAACCCGCCCAGCCCGCCGCTGCCCTTGGTCACTTGATCCACCAGTGCGCCGGCCACCGCCTTCATGTCGGGCTTGTAGCTGGGCTTGGTCCAGGGCCCCGACACCAGGAAGGGAACGCCCAGCCCGGAAGCATCCCGCGCGCCGCCCTGACCTTCGCGGGTCAATACCGCCTTCGGTTCGATGCGGAAATTCAAAGTGCGCTGGCCCAGATCGATGTCGCCATTGCCGTTGATCCGCACAAAGGGATTGAGCAGATGGAAATCGCTGTTGTGCATCACGCCATTGGCAATGGCGAAGCTGCCGCCGGCTTCCGCGAAATCGGTGCTGGCCTTGTCACTCGCCGCGCCGCCAAACTGGCCCTGCAGGGCGTTCTGAACCTGGCGCGCCATTGCCGCCAGGTCCACGCCGCGCACCGCGCCATTCTTTACCGTCACGCTGGCGGTGCCGCGCAGACTTTGCATGATCGCCTGCTGGCTGACGCCATGTCCGGTGACGTCCATCGCCAGCGCGCCGGTGCCTTCCAGCCGGTCCACCTTGATGGCGCTTTGCAACAGCGCCTTCATGGCGACGCCGCTGATATCGGCCTTGAGCGCGATGGCCGGCACGGCATCGGTCGCATCCACCGCCAAGCGCCCCGACATGCTGCCGCCGA
>CANCMM010000267.1:0-3776 GCA_947379335.1 Alphaproteobacteria bacterium
GGCGGCGGGTTCCCGACGGGTATGGCCATGCGCTGTATGCCAGATATCCGGACTACTGGAATGAGGGCAAGGCGTTGCTGCCCGGCCGGCCATCGTCGAAAGACGAGTGACCGCTTTTGGCGCAAAGCGGACATTTAACCGTCGCAAAAAGATGTAGCCCGACCACGTGTCGCCAAAAGCGTCACTTGGCCTGCCTATTTCTATTTCCCCGGACAACCGTCCAGCTTTTTTGTACGGAATCTGCAGTCCTTAGACAGACAGCCGGTCGAGCTTGAGATCTGCTGTGCTGTTACCCAGTTTTTCGGTAGGAATGCCCAGCTTGTCGATGATTGTCAGATGCATGTTTGCGATCGGCGTATCCACTCCGGATGCCGTGATCATGCGGCCGGTGGCAAGCCGCCCATTCGAGCCGCCGGCCAGGACAACCGGCAGGTTGCGCTGGCTGTGGACCGTGGGGTTGGACAGGGTGCTTCCAAACAGGATGATGGAATTGTCCAGCATTGAACCACTTGGTTCCTTGATGGCTTCAAGCTTGTCCAGGTAATAGGCCAGCAGTTCGGACTGCAGCATGTTGATCTTGTGCAGGGCGTCGAGCTTTTGCTTCTCGTAATTGTGGTGTGACGCCTCATGGTGCTGCAGGCCGACGCCGATTTCCGGGAACGTCAGCAGCGAGGATTCGCCGTTGAACATGAAATTGTTCACCCGGGTCAGGTCCGCCTGGAAGGCGATCGCCTGCAGGTCGAACATCAGCTTGACGTGATCGCTCCACTTGTCAGGGATACCAGCCGGCCGGTTCACCGCCGGCAGGTCGGGCATCTTCTTGCTTTCGGCTACCTGGATGCGGCGCTCCACGTCGCGCAACGAGGTCAGGTACTGGTCCAGCTTCTGGCGGTCCGAATGGCCCAGGCGGCCCTTCAATGCGTTGATCTGCTCCGCCACGCCGTCCAGGGTGCTGCGGTCCTGTTCATTGCGCCTGGCGCTTGCAGCGGCGTCAATCTTGCCGCCGTCGCCGAACAGGCGCTCGAAGACCAGGCGGGGATTGTTTTCGACCGGCAGCACCGTATGGGCGTCGCGGTAGAACATCGTGGCATTGGAGGTGGTGGGCTGTTCGGTGGACATTTCCAGCGAGGCGAACTGGGTCTCCTTGCCGAAATGCGCCGCCGCGATCTGGTCCATCGAAATGCCGACTTCGACCTTGCCTTGCGTCAGTTCGCAACCGGTCAGCCAGCCGGCGACAGCGCGGTCATGGAAATCGGGCTTGCTGTGATCCACCGAAGAACACAGGCCGCCCACGACCAGCAGCTTCTGCTTGTGGCGCTCAAGCGGCGCCATGCCTTCCGCCAAGGTGAAGTTCGCGCCTTCCCCGAAGGGCAGCCAGCGGTCGGTGGCGCCGTGTGGAAAATAGCACACGCCCAGCCGGCGCACCGGTGCCGCCGCCGTCAAGCGCTCCTGTCCAAAGGCCGGATGCATGGCGTCCAGGAAAGGCAGCGCAATCGCAGCCGCGCCGGCGCCTCTCAGCAGGGCGCGGCGGGAAAGAAATCTCTGCGATACGTAATGCATGACAAACGCTCCGTGTGGCGCCGGCTAGTTGCTGACAACCTTGGTCTTGATGCGCAGCGCCTTCTTGAAAGCGTCGGTGGTTTCGCTGATCCGCTTTGCGCCGGGGTCACCGTCCTTGCCGACCGTGCCTTCCTTCGTGAGCTTCCAGCGCAACACTTCCTGATTGTCGGCCGTCTGCAGCGCGGTCTCGCCATGATCGTTCACCACATCGGTGGGAACGCCCTGCGCTACCAGATATTCGATCACGTCGGCGGCGCCGGCGGCGCCCGCGATATGCAGGACAGTTTCGTTCTTGCGGACTTCCGCCTTGGCTTCCACCGTGTCGGCCAGCTGGTCGCCGGGATTGTAGATCATCTTCAAATTGGCGCCGTGCGCGGCCATGAGCTGCAACGCCGGCAGGCTGTTGGAACCGGCCGCAACCGAGAAAGGGGTATGGCCGTCCTTGCGCAAGCGGTTTGTGTCGCCGCCATGGGCAATCAACAGGGCCAGCGACGCGGTGTCGACAGACTGCGCCGCGACATGCATCGGGGTCGAACCAGGCGGCGCCGGATTGACGCGCACCTGGCTTACGGGCCCCCCGGTCGGATAGGCGGTGGCCGCGTTGGGATCGGCGCCCAGCTCCAGCAGCCGCCTGACGGTGGCGACACCTTCGGGGTCGGCAGGCTTCTGGATAATCTTGGCCGGCGCGTCGAAGCGATTGTCGACCGGCGTGGGCGCCATTCCAATCAGCGCGCCATGCAAGGGGGTATAGCCCGCGCCGTCCGCTGCCATGGCTTTGGCGCCATGATCCATCAGCAAATTGGCCATCTTGTAGTCGGAGAAAAAGCGCAACGCCCCGCGCTTCTCGGGCGCGCGCCAGTGATACAGGGCCGCCAGCAGCGGTGTGGTGCCGTCGGCGGATGGCTGGTTCACGTCCGCGCCGGCATCTAGCAGCATTTTTGCGGTTTCCCGGTCGCCTTGCTGGGCCGCGAAGATCAACGCCGTCACGCCACCCGTCTTTGCGGTATAGGAGCCGTCACTGTTCCACGGAATGCCGGTCACGCCGACCGTGGCGGTGATGGGGGTGTAGATCACCCTGCTCACGGTCCAGCTTTTGGTGACCGGTTCGACGTCGGCGCCATGGGCCAGCAGCAACTTGGCAACGTCGGGGTGTCCCGCCGCCCACATCAGCGCGGTCTGGCCGAATTGCGCCTCATGCGCATTCACCTCGGCCGTGTGGTCCAGGAGCATCGCCACCATGTCCGCCGAGCCGGCGCGCACCGCCAGCATCAGCGCGGTTTCGCCTGTCATGCGGGCCATGCTGGCATTGGCGTTCCTGTCCAGCAAAAGCTTCACCAACTGCGGCTGGCCGTTCTGGATCGCCACCATCAGCGGGGTGACGCCGCTGGCGTCAGCGATATTGGGATTGGCGCGCGCCTTCAGCAGTGCCGCGGCCATGTCGCTGTCGCCATTCATCACCGCCCATGCCAACGACGTCTCGCCGGTCGTGTCCACGGCGTTGACGGGCGCGCCCCGCCTCATGAGTGCGATCGCATCGGCCTTGAAGCCGTTCCGCACGGCCGTCAGCAGCGCGTCGCCGGACGACGCCTGCGCCTGGGCCGGGCCCGCCGCCAGCAGGCTAAGGAAGGTGCTGGCCAAAAGCGTCAAGCGTGTCATGGCAGCCCCTGTTCGACCTGCTTCTTCTGGAACGGCGCGGAATGGACGATGCCCAGGACTATATCAGCAAAACGGTAGTTGCCTGCTTTGGTCTGGTTGACGATGTGGCGCACCGTCGGCTGATCCAGGGCATCCAGCGGCCGGCCCAGCGCATAGGTCATCATGCGCGCGACGGTGGCGCCGACAAATACGTCCGGGCTGGCCGCCAAGTTCTGCTTCAGCCCGGCCGGGCCGGTGAACGTCAGGCCGCTGACCAGGTCGGCGCGGGCATCGATCGCGGTGCCGGTGTCGGCGTCGCGCCAACGTCCCATCACGTCGAAATTCTCCAGGCTGAAGCCATAGGGATCCATGCGCGAATGACAGGTAGCGCAGATGGGGTTGGCGCGGTGGCGCTCCATCTGCTCGCGGATGGTCAGGACCTTGCCGTTCTGCGGCGCGGCATTCAGCGGCGGCACGCCCGGCGGCGGCGGGCTGGGCGGCGAGTTCATCAGATAGGTCAGGATCCACTTGCCGCGATAGACGGGAGAAGTGGTGGCGGGATGGGAATTGGGCATCAGGAA
>CANCMM010000268.1:0-3768 GCA_947379335.1 Alphaproteobacteria bacterium
TGGAGAGACAGTGCTCGCGTCGTTCCGCCGCGACTTTGATTTTTTGATTTCAAGCCGGGGGCTAGGCCGGGGGGGCTTTTGATTCAGAATCAAAATCTCTGAGTCATTTCAACATGGAATGGCGGATGGGGTGAGATTCGAACTCACGGTAGCGTTTCCGCTACGCCAGTTTTCAAGACTGGAGCCTTAAACCACTCGGCCACCCATCCAAGACCTTCGGCTTAAGCCACTCGGCCACCGGTCCGTGGCGGTTTTACTAGCTTTCCCGGAAGGTTACGGCAACTGCGGTTGAGCCTAGGGCCCCCAGCCGCTAGCTTTGCCCGGTCACTTCAGGCCGATTCGATGCGGGTACCCCTGCGCTTCTGTACCTTTGTCGCCACGGCCCTGCTGGCCGCTGCCTGTTCCAGCGCGCCGCCGCCGGCCCCGCCCAAGCCCGTGGAAGACCATACCGTCCAGGTGCCGCCCAATGCGGGGGTTTACAAGGTGGGCCAGCCCTACCAGATCGACAATGTCTGGTATTACCCGCGCGAGCAGCCGGACTATGACGAGACCGGCATCGCCTCCTGGTACGGGCCGACCTTTTACGGCCATCACACCGCCAATGGCGAAATGTATGACGGCAACCAGCTCACCGCCGCCCACAAGACCTTGCCCATGCCGGTCAATGTCCGGGTCACCAACCTGGACAATGGCAAATCCCTGATCGTGCGGGTCAATGACCGTGGCCCCTATGCGAGAGGCCGCATCATCGACCTGTCCAAGCGCGCCGCCGAATTGCTGGACGTGGTGCAGACCGGAACGGCGCGGGTGCGCGTCACCTATCTGTCACGCGCCGACATCAACGGCGCGCGGCCGCCGGTGACGCCGCCCGCCATCGCCAGCGCGCTGCCCGCCGCGCCGGCCGGCAAGGTGGACACCGCCGCGCTGGGCATCGTGCCGGGCGCGCCTGTCGCCGCCGCGCCGGCCAGGCCTGCCGCGCCCACCCAGCCGATCCCATCCCAGATGTTCGCCGACGAGCAGCCGACCGGCAAGGTGACGCGCGTACTGGTGCCGGTGGTGACACATTTGTATGTACAGCTGGGCGCCTTCTCCAAGATGGAGAACGCCAAGACGCTGCTGAACCGGGTGGGCGGGGACCTGCGGATTTCCACCCTTCAACGTGGGGGGCAGACCCTATATAGAGTACGCAGCGGCCCGCTTTCCTCGGTCGCGGATGCCGATGCCGCGCTGGCCCGCATCACCGGCGGCGGCGCCAATGACGCCCATATTGTCGTAGATCAATAGTCAGGACACTTCATGCTTCGTCGTTTTTTCCTGTTCCTGTCCATGCTGGCCGCGATCTCGCTGCCGGCGCAGGCCGCCATCGAGACCAGCGCCGAACACGGCCTGATCATGGATGCCCAGACCGGGCAGGTGCTGTGGCAGAAGGACGGCATGTCGCCGATGCCGCCGGCGTCGATGTCCAAGCTGATGACCATCGAGTTGCTGTTCAGCCGCCTGAAGGATGGCCGCGTCAAGCTGACCGACACCTTCCCGGTATCGGAGCGGGCCTGGCGCACCCAGGGCTCCAAGATGTTCGTGGAGGTGAATTCGCGCATCGCGGTGGAAAGCCTGATCCGGGGCATCATCATCCAGTCGGGCAACGATGCCTGTGTGGTGGTGGCCGAGGCGCTGGGCGGCACCTTCGAAGGCTTTGTCGGCATGATGAACAAGCGGGCCAGGGAATTGGGCCTGGCGCAATCGACCTTCGTCAATCCCGACGGCCTGCCGGACCCGCCCGGCCAGCTGATGAGCGCGCTGGACCTGGCCAAGCTGTCGCGCCACATCATCAACACCTATCCGGACCTGTATCATTACTTCAGCGAGCGCGAATTCGTCTGGCACAATATCCACCAGCCCAACCGCGACCTGGTGCTGGGATCGCTGCCGGGCGCTGACGGGTTGAAGACCGGTCACACCGACGCCGCCGGTTACGGCATCACCATCTCGGCCAAGCGCGGCGACCAGCGGCTGATCCTGGTGCTGAACGGCCTGCGTTTCCCGCAGTACAAGAACGACTATTTTCCCAACATCAAGCGCGCCGAGGAAGCGGGCCGGGTGATGGATCTGGCGTTCCGCGAATTCCGCTCCTATCCGGTGCTGTCCACCAATCAGGTAGCGGGCAGCGTGGCGCTGGCGGGCGGCGTGCAGCCAAGCGTGGCGGTGACAGCGGCCAGGCCGTTGAATGTCACCATGCAGGTGGATTCCCATGCCGGCATGAAAATCGCCGTGCAGCCCGATCCGGGCCTGAAGGCGCCGGTCGTGGTGGGCCAGAGGGTCGGTGTGCTTGTCGTGACGGCGCCGGAGTTTCCGGCCCTGACCGTGCCGGTCTATGCCTCGCAAGCGGTCGCCGAAGTGGGCATCGTCGGCAAGGCGTGGAACGCCGTGTCGCGGCTTTGGAAGAAATAGCCTTCGATGGCGGGCCGCTTCATCACCCTGGAAGGCGGCGAGGGCACCGGTAAGTCCACGCGGATCAAGCGATTGGCGGGCGCGCTGGAGCAGCGCGGCATCAAGGTGCTGGCCACCCGCGAGCCCGGCGGTTCGCCCGGCGCCGAACAGATTCGCAAGCTGATGGTGGAAGGCGAGCCCGGCCGCTGGGATGCTGTCACCGAAACCCTGCTGGCCTATGCGGCGCGCGCCGATCATGTGTCGCGCACCATCGGTCCGGCCTTGCTGGCCGGGACCTGGGTGATCTCGGACCGCTTCAATGACTCCACCTTTGCCTATCAGGGCGTGGGCCGGGGGCTGGACCGCGAAACCATCCGCCGCATCGACAGCGCGGTGCTGGATGATTTCCAGCCGGACCTGACCTTGATCCTGGACCTGGATGTCAGCGTCGGCCTGAAACGCGCCAATGCCCGGCCCGGTGCGGAAAACCGTTTCGAGAAATTCGGCGCCGATTTCCATGAAAAGCTGCGCCAGGCCTTTCTGGACATCGCCCGCCGCAGCCCGGACCGCTGCCGGGTGATCGACGCGTCGGGCAGTGAGGATCAGGTGGCGGAGGCGATTTTGGCCGCCGTCAGCCGCCGTTTCGATCTATAAAGCGGCATGGCCAAGCGTACTGCCGAACCCAATGACAGCGATCGCATCGAGGGATTTTCCCATCCCCGCGAAACCTATTTGCTGTTGGGACAAGACCTGGCATTGGCCCGCGCCGCGCGCGCGCTCAGGGCAGGGCGCCCGCCCAGCGCCTGGCTGATCACCGGCCCGCCCGGGGTGGGCAAGGCGACCTTGGCGTACCGGATCGCGCGCTACCTGCTGGTTTATGGCGCGACCGCCGATGGGCCGGAAGATTTGGCTGTGCCACAGGAGAATTCGCAGGCCCGCCAGATCGCGTCCCAGGCGCATCCGGGCCTGTTGGTGCTCAAGCGCGCCATCAATCCCAAGACCGGCAAGTTGATGACGGTGCTGGCGGTGGACGAGATACGCCGATTGGCCAATTTCTTCGGCATGACCAGCGGCGCCGGCGGCTGGCGCGTCGCCATCGTCGATACCGCCGACGACATGAACGACAATGCCGCCAATGCGCTGCTCAAGATGCTGGAAGAGCCGCCGGGCAATGCCATGCTGCTGCTGTTGTCCAACACACCTGGCCGGCTGCTTCCCACCATAAGATCGCGGTGCCAGCGGCTGGTGCTGCGGCCACTCGACGATGAAACCATGGCCGGGGCGCTGGCGCAGCTTATGCCGGAGCTGGAGCGAGACGCACGCGCCCAGCTCATACGCCTG
>CANCMM010000269.1:0-3760 GCA_947379335.1 Alphaproteobacteria bacterium
AAGCGAGCCGTGCCTGTTGTCCTTCGACGAAGCGGTGACCCTGTTCCATGAAATGGGCCATGCCCTGCACGGCCTTCTCAGCCAGGTGCGCTTCCCCCGCCTGTCGGGCACCAATGTGGCGCGCGATATCGTGGAGCTGCCGTCGCAACTTTACGAGCACTGGCTGGAGGAGCCGCAAATCCTGTCGCGCTTCGCCCGCCACTGGCAGACCGGCGCGCCAATGCCCAAACCGCTGCTGGACAAGCTGCTGGCGGCGCGCAATTACGGCCAGGGCTTCGCCACCGTGGAATTCCTGGCATCCGCCCTGATCGACATGGACTTTCACACCCTGCCGCCGGGCAATGATCCGATGCAAGCGCAGGCTGATACATTGGCGCGCATCGGCATGCCGGCGGAAATCGGCCCGCGCCATGCCGCGCCCCATTTCACCCATGTGTTCGGCGGCGACGGTTATTCCGCAGGCTATTACGCGTATCTGTGGTCCGAAGTGCTGGATGCCGATGGCTTCAAGGCCTTCCAGGAAAAGCGCGATCCCTTCGATCCGGCGACCGCCCAGCGTCTGTACAAGTTCATCTATTCGGCCGGCGGCACCCGCGATTTCGCCCAGGCCTATCGGGATTTCCGAGGCCGCGATCCCCATGTCGACGCTTTGCTGGAGGGGCGCGGACTGCTCGCGCCGGCGGCATGAAGAAACTGATTGTCGTCGCACTACTGCTCGCCGCGCCCGCCTCGGCAGCCACGCTGAAATCACCGATTGGCACCATGGAACAGCTGCCCGTGGTGCTGATGCAGCCTTATAACGAACATGCCAAGGCCGATGCGGCGGTGGCAGCCGCCTTTGACCGGGCGAAGAAATTCCACAAGCGGGTGCTGATCGACCTGGGCGGCAACTGGTGCGTGGATTGCGTGGTGCTGGCCAATTTCGTCGAGCAGCCCATGGTCAAGAAGTTCGTGGCCGCGCATTACGAATGGGTGGCGGTGGATGTCGGCCGTTTCGACCGCAATCTTCAGGTCCCGGCCCGCTTCGGCTTGACCAAACGGCTGACGGGCGTGCCGACCATCATCATCGCCACGCCGGACGGCAAGCAGCTGAACCAGAATGACGTGTTCGTGTTGTCGGAAGCGCGCAGCATGACGCCGCAGGCCGTGGCCGATTACCTGGCCAAATACGCAGGCAACTAGTTGGCAGCGAACTTAATTTGAGGCTACTTGGCGGGCGATGCCGCTGGGCTCCAGCGCGCGGTCCACGACATGGATGATGCCGTTCTTGTCGCGCACATCATAGATGGCGATGTCGGCGGTATTGCCTTTCTCGTCCATCACCACGATGTTGGTCGGCCCGTTCATCCGCGCCACCAGGACGCCACCTTCGGCGGTGCGCATGCGGGCATCGCCGCCCGCTTCATCGATCAACCGCAGCAGCGCCTGGGAATCATACTTGCCCGGCACGATCAGGTAGCTCATGCGCCGCGCCAGAGTGGATTTGTTCTGGGTGCCTTGCGCCATCGCGGCATTGATGGGCGCGAAAACCGTGAACTGGCCATTGGTCTTCAAGGCCGCTGCCACGCCGGAATCCTTCAACGCCGCCGCCAGGGTGGAATGCATGGGCGAGGCGGCCATGTTCTCCATGATGTCGCGGTCGGGCAGCATGGCCTGACCACCGATCATCGGGTTCATGATCTCGGAGTTGATCTCCGGGGTGGCTTTCACGTCGGAGTGGGAAACTGCGCCCAGCGCCCCGCCGATCATCATGGCGGCGCC
This sequence comes from Alphaproteobacteria bacterium, assembly GCA_947379335.1. Taxonomy (GTDB): domain Bacteria; phylum Pseudomonadota; class Alphaproteobacteria; order Micropepsales; family Micropepsaceae; genus Rhizomicrobium. The sequence continues at coordinate 1,762 of CANCMM010000269.1, forward strand.
TGCGGCAAATCCGGCTACAGTTGCGCGCTTCATGGAACTTTACCCCGTGAAAACCTTGCGACTTCACGGGTCTTAACGCGGCAGGTTCACTCCTGTTCCAGCGCTTCGCGTTCCATTTCCAGCGCCAGCCAGCGTTCCTCGTCGGCATCCTTGGCGACGCGCAGGCCCGCCAGCTCGTCCGACAACCTGGCGAAACTGGCCGGGTCGCGGGCATAAAGCGTGCTGTCGGCGAGGCTTTTTTCCAGTTCCGCCATCGCAATTTCCGCCGCCGCGATCTTGGCCGGCAGGGTCTTGAGGGCATGCGCATCGGCGAAATTCATCTTGGGCGCGTTCACGCGCACCGTTTTTGACAGGGCTGCTTTTGGCGCTTTTTTGATCTCTCCGCGCTCGGGAACCTTGTTGCCCCGCTGCGCCAGCATGTCGGCATAACCGCCGGCATATTCGCTGAAGGTGCCGTCGCCTTCGGCCAGCACGATGCTGGTGGCCACCCGGTCCAGGAAGTCGCGGTCATGGCTGACCAGCAGGGCGGTGCCCGGATAATCGGCGATCACCTCTTCCAGCAGGTCCAGCGTTTCCAGGTCTAGGTCGTTGGTGGGTTCGTCCAGCACCAGGAAGTTGGACGGGGTGGCGAACAGCTTGGCCAACAACAGCCGCGCGCGTTCGCCGCCCGACAACACTTTCACCGGGGTGCGCGCCTGCTGCGGCGTGAACAGAAAGTCCTGCAGGTAATTCATCACATGGCGCGGCTTGCCGGCCACCGTCACCGTGTCGCCGCTGCCGTCGGTGACGGCGGCGGCCAGCGACTGTTCGGGATTGAGCGCGGCGCGGCTTTGGTCCAGCTGCGCCATCAACAGACCCTGCCCCTGCTTGACGTTGCCCTTCTGCGCCGTGAGCTGGCCGATCAGCAGCTTGAGCAAGGTGGTCTTGCCCACGCCATTGGGCCCGACCAGGGCGATACGGTCGCCGCGATGAATGCGCATGCTGAAATCGCGCACAATTTCGCGGTCGCCGTAAGAAAAAGACACGCCCTTGGCATCAACCACCTTGGTGCCGCTGCCGGCGCCTTCGGCGGCTTCCATCTTCACCGTGCCAAGCTGCCCGATCTGTTCGCGCCGCTGCGTACGCATGCCGCGCAGCCGGGCCAGCCGCCCGACATTGCGCTTGCGCCGGCCGGTCACGCCATAACGCACCCAGTCTTCCTCGGCGGCGATGCGGCGTTCCAGCTTGTGGCGCTCGGTCTCTTCCTTCTCCAGAATCTCGTCACGCCAGGCCTCGAAGGAGGCAAAGCTTTTTTCAAGCCGGTGCGTCTTGCCGCGGTCCAGCCACACGGTGACCCGCGAAAGATTTTCCAGGAATCGCCGATCATGGCTGATCAGCACCAGGGCGCAGCGGCTGGATTTGATCTCGCCTTCCAGCCATTCAATAGCATTGACGTCCAGATGATTGGTCGGCTCGTCCAGCAGCAATATGTCGGGACGCGGCGCCAGCGCCCGCGCCAGCGCGGCGCGGCGCGCTTCGCCGCCCGACAGGGTGGCGGGGCTTTCATCACCGCTCAGGCCCAGGTTACCCAGCAGGTAAAAGGCGCGGTTGGGATCTTCGTGCGGGTTGAGCCCTGCCTCGACATAGTCTCGGGTGGTGGCATAGCCGCTCATGTCCGGCTCCTGCGCCAAGTAGCGCACCGTGGCGCCGGGCTGGATGAACACGGTGCCGCCATCGGCTTCCATCAGCCCGGCCGCGATCTTGAGCAGAGTGGACTTGCCCGAGCCGTTGCGCCCCACCAGGCACAGCCGGTCGCCCGCCCCGACGCTGAGTTCGGCGCCATCCAGCAGGCGCTGGCCGCCGAATTCAACAGTGATGTCTTTGAGGTGCAAAAGCGGTGTCATGCGCCGCTATGTGCGGTGCGGCGACCCGCTTATCAAGGGAAATCTAGCGGGTGCGGTTCGTAACCATGGCGCCGGGACGCGACACCATCTGCAGGGCCGCTTCGGGGCGTTCGGTC
>CANCMM010000270.1:0-3756 GCA_947379335.1 Alphaproteobacteria bacterium
CCCGGCCACATCAAACCCGTCCGGCAGGCCCACGCCGTCATCGCTGATCGACAACACCAACCGGCCATCCTGCGATGGCGCGCAGTCCACGGTCATGACCAGCGGCACACCCGAGGGATGGGCATGTTTCATCGCATTGATGAACAGGCCATAATTCAGGGTCACAGCCTTGGCGGCCTTGGCAGCGGCCAATGTATCCACCGCGTGATCGCCCTTGAGCACGACGAAGAAGTTGGCGAAGTCCACGCCACCCAGCGCCAGGCCGATCGGCGGCATGACGACGTCATTGACCAGCGAATTGACGATGCCGGTGAAGGACGCGCCGATGATCACACCGACCGCCAGGTCCACGACATTGCCGCGCATGGCAAATTTCTTGAATTCACCGATCAGGGACATGAATCAGGCCTTTCAGATGCGCGGCAGAAGCTAATCGCCGCCGTCGCCTTTTCCAACATGTCGCGGACCGCGCCGACAGCTGCGGAAATTATTGTATTTCTTTCAATGGGTTATGATGACCCACTGGCGTGCCGCCAAATTCTTCGCCCCTCTGATCCAGAGCAGTGACAGTGCCCAAAAGCCCCGGAAATAGCCTTTTCAGGCTTGCGCCGGGCCAAATCCCCTTATAGAACCCGCGCTCTTTCGAGTGGCCCGGCCGGACATGCCGTGGCGGCTCCAAACGCGACCTGGGCGTAACGCCCTCAAAGGAAAAGCAAAATGTCCAAGATGAAGACCAAGTCGGGCGCTAAAAAGCGCTTCAAGATCACCAAGACCGGGAAGATCAAGACCCACCAGGTCGGCAAGCGCCACAGGTTGATCAACAATTCGCCGGCGCGTACGCGCGACCTGCGCGGCATGGACACCCTGTCCTCGTCGGAAACCCGGCGCGTGAAGCGCTGGATGCCGTATGGCGGGGGAATCTAAACCATGAGCCGTTCACCCCGTTCCGTTCCGTCGCGCGCCCGCCGCAACAAGGTCCTGAAGCAAGCCAAGGGCTTTACCGGCCGCCGCAAGAACAACATCACCACGGCCAATGCCGCGGTCGATAAGTCGCTGCAGCACAACTATATCGGCCGCAAGGAGCGCAAGCGTAACTTCCGCGCCCTGTGGATCCAGCGCATCAACGCCGCCGTGCGCGAGCATGGCGTCACCTACAGCCGATTTATCGCCGGGCTCGCCGGCGCCGGCATCGAGATCGACCGCAAGGTTCTGTCCGATCTGGCCATCCACGAGCCCGCAGCGTTCAAGGCTCTGGTGGATCAGGCGTCTAAGGCCTAAGCAGACTTCACCGGAGATTCGGCGGGCGTTCGCGTCCGCCGGTCGTTCTCACCCGGAGTTTGCATGACCGATATCGCCGCCCTTCAGTCCGAGATACTGGCGCAGGTTTCTGCCGCGGCCGATGAAGCCGCGCTGGAAGCCCTGCGCGTCGGCACGCTTGGCAAGAAGGGTTCGGTCAGCGCGCTGCTCGCCACCATGGGCAAGCTTTCGCCCGAAGAACGCAAGGTTCAGGGCCCGTTGTTCAACGGCCTGCGCGACACCGTCACCGAGGCCATTGCCGCGCGCAAGATCCAGCTGGCTGATGCGGCGCTGGATGCGCGGCTGGCAGGCGAGACCCTGGACGTCACCCTGCCCGCACGCAGCGAAAACAGCGGCACGATTCATCCCATCAGCCAAGTGCTGGATGAAGTGGTCGCCATCTTCGCCGAGCTGGGCTTTGGCGTCGCCGAAGGCCCGGACGTGGAGTTCGATGATTACAACTTCACGAAGCTGAACATTCCGCCCGACCATCCTGCCCGCCAGATGCAGGACACCTTTTACGTCGCCCCCCAGGCCGACGGTTCCAGCCATGTGCTGCGCACCCATACTTCACCGGTGCAGGTGCGCACCATGTTGAACAGCAAGCCGCCGATCCGCATCATCTCGCCGGGCCGCACCTACCGGGTCGACAGCGACGCTACCCATTCGCCCATGTTCCACCAGGTCGAAGCGCTGGTGGTGGACAAGGGCATTCACCTGGGCCACCTGAAATGGACAGTTGAGCAGTTCTGCAAGGCCTTCTTCGAGATCGACCAGATCGAACTGCGGGCGCGGCCTTCCTTCTTCCCCTTCACCGAACCGTCGCTGGAATGGGACATGCGCTGCGACCGCAGCGTGCCGGGCAAGATCACGTTCGGCACCGGCAATGACTGGCTGGAGCTGGGTGGCTCGGGCATGGTCCATCGCAAGGTGCTGGAGAATTGCGGCATCGATGCCATCCAATATTCCGGCTTTGCCTTCGGCTTCGGCCTGGACCGCATGGCGATGCTGAAATACGGCATGCCCGACATCCGCAGCTTCTTTGAATCGGACCTGCGCTGGCTGAAGCATTACGGCTTCCAGCCGCTGGATATTCCCACGCTTGATGGGGGACTCAGCCGGTGAAGTTCACACTGAGTTGGCTCAAAGAGCATCTGGACACCGATGCGAGCGCGAGCGAGATCGGCGCGCGGCTGACATCCATCGGCCTGGAAGTGGAAAGCATCACCGATCCGGGCGCCGGTCTGAAGGATTTCATTGTCGGCGAAGTCATCACTGCGGAAAAGCATCCCAACGCCGACAAGCTGCGGCTGTGCAGCGTCAGCGATGGCAAGGACAGCTTGCAGATCGTTTGCGGCGCGCCCAATGCGCGGGCCGGGATCAAGGTGGTACTGGCGCGGCCTGGCACAGTGATCCCCGCCACCGGCGATGCCTTGAAAGTCGGAAAAATCCGGGACGTGGAATCGCGCGGCATGATGTGCAGCGCGCGCGAATTGCTGCTGGGCGAAGACCATGACGGCATCATCGAGCTGAAGCCCGGCGCCAAGGCCGGCGCACCCGTGGTGGCGGCGCTGGTGGAAGCGGGCCTTCTGGCCGACGATCCCCTGTTCGACGTTTCCATCACCCCCAATCGCGGCGATGCGGCATCGGTGTTCGGTATCGCCCGCGACCTGGCGGCCGGCGGGCTTGGCACCCTGAAGACCGAGAAGGTCCAGCCGGTGGCGTGCAAATTCCCCAGCCCCAAGACAATCACGCTCGACTTCACACAAGAGAACAAAGACGCCTGCCCCATCTTCGCGGGCCGCCTGATCCGCGGCGTCAAGAATGGTCCCGCGCCGCAATGGGTGCAGGATCGTTTGAAGTCGGTGGGCATGAAGTCCATCTCGGCGCTGGTGGATGCCACCAATTTGATCGCCCAGGATCGCGGCCGCCCGCTGCATGTGTTCGACGCCGACAAGCTGAGCGGCAACCTCCATGCCCGCATGGCGCAGGACCATGAACAGGTGCTGGCGCTGGACGACAAGACCTATGTGCTGGATGCGCAGACCATCGTCATCGCCGACGACAGTTACGCCCGCGCCATCGCCGGCATCATGGGCGGGCTGGATACCGGCAGCTTTGAAGACACCAGGAACGTCTTCCTGGAGTCAGCCTGGTTCGATCCGGCGCGCATCGCCCGCACCGGCCGCAAGCAAGGCATCATTTCCGACGCCCGCTACCGCTTTGAGCGCGGCGTCGATCCGCAATTCGTCCTGCCGGGCTTGGAGCTTTGCACCCAGTTGATCCTGGAATGGTGCGGCGGTGAAGCCTCCGATGTGGTGATCGCCGGTGCATTGCCGCCGCCGCACAAGCCGATCGCCTTCGATCCGGCGCTGGTGCAGACCTTCGGTGGCATCGTCGTGCCGCGCGAGAAGATCATTTCGATCCTTCAGGATCTGGGTTTCGTGGTCGAAGGCCATG
>CANCMM010000271.1:0-3753 GCA_947379335.1 Alphaproteobacteria bacterium
CGGCGGCACGGTCTTGCCGGGGTTGAGGATGTTCTTGGGGTCGAAGGCGGCTTTCAGGGCGCGCATGGCGTCCAGTTCGGCATGGCTCTTGTAGCGGGGCAGGCTGGCCACCTTCATCACCCCGATGCCATGCTCGGCGCTGATCGAGCCGCCGAATTCCTTGACGATGTCATGCACCACTTGCTGCACTTCGTCCCACAGCGCCAGGAAGGCCGGATCATTGCCCGGACCCGGCGAATTGAAATTGAAATGGATGTTGCCGTCGCCCAGATGGCCGAAACTGACCGGCCGCACACCGGGCGCGATGGCGCGTACCGCCGGCGTCGCCTTGGCCAGAAAAGCCGGGATCGCCGCCACCGGCACGGCGATGTCATGCTTGATGGACGAGCCTTCGCGCTTCTGTGCTTCGGAGATGCTTTCGCGCAGCTTCCACAGCGCGGCGGCCTGGGTGGCGCTGGACGCCACCACGGCATCACTCACCAGTTCGGATGTGACGGCAGCGGCCAGGCCGTCTTCGAAACTGGCTTCCAGGTTGGCGTGACGCCCGCCGGTGGCTTCGATCAGCACATACCAGGGCGAAGGCGCACTCAAGGGATCGCGGGCGCCGTCGATATGCTTGGTGACGAATTCCAATGCAATGCGCGGCATCAGTTCGAACGCCGACAGCAAGCCGCCGGTCTGGCTCTGCATAGCCCCCAGAAGCGTCACGGCGGCGGCGGGCGAGGGGACGGCCGCAAGGGCGGTCGCGCTGGCATCGGGCTTGGGAAACAGCTTCAGGGTCGCGGCGGTGATGACGCCCAACGTGCCTTCGCTGCCGATGAATATCTGTTTGAGGTCATAGCCGCTATTGTCCTTGGCAAGCGCGCGCAGCATGTCCAGCACGGTGCCGTCCGGCAGCACCACTTCCAGCCCCAGCACCAGGGCGCGGGTCATGCCATAGCGCAGCACATGGGTGCCGCCGGCATTGGTGGCGATGTTGCCGCCGATGCTGCAGCTGCCTTCCGACGCCAGGCTGAGCGGAAACAGCAAATGCCGTTCGGCGGCCTGATATTGCACTTCGGCCAGGGTGACGCCGGCTTCCACCGTCATGGTCGTTTCGTCAATGGCGCGAACCTTGTTGAGCCGCTTGGTGGACAGCAGCACTTCGCCGTGGAACGGGATCTGGCCGCCGACCAAGCCGGTGTTGCCGCCTTGGGGGACGACATGGGTGCCGGTCTCATGGCAGATGCGCAAGGCTGCGGAGACCTGCGCGACGCTGTCCGGTTTCAGCAGGATCGGGGAATGGCCGTGATACTTGCCGCGCCATTCTTCCAGGTGCGGCGCGATTTCGGCCGGATCGGTGGAAAAGCCCTTCTCGCCGACCGCGTCCTTGAGGCGGTCCAGAACGCTCATCGCGGCGCCGCTGCCCGCCGCAGCCGGTCGTTGATGGCTTCACCGATGCCGGTCTCGGGACTGGGCGAGACCGCGATATGGGTGGCGCTCTTGTCCAGCTCGCGCAGCATGGCGAACAGGTTGGCAGCGGCTTCGCGCAACTCGCCGCGTGGCGACAGGTTCAGCTTGGCGCCGGGCGTATCGCCAAAGCCCAGCAGCACTTCGCCGGATTCGATATCGCCCGCGTTCAATCGGAGCGACGCGCGCGGCGCGTAATGGCTGGCCAGCTGGCCCGGCGACTGGATCAAATTGCCCGGCGCACCCAGCGGTCCGATCAGGTCTTCAATCTCCTCGCGCGGGACGGCGCCCGGGCGCAGCAGCAGCGGACGGTCGCCGTCAAAGCCCACCACGGTGGATTCAATGCCCAAGGTGGCGCTGCCCGCGTCGAGAATGAAATCCACCTTGTCGCCCAAACTGTCGGCGACATGCTGGGCAGTAGTGGCGGTGACTTGTCCCGAGCGGTTGGCCGACGGTCCTGCCACCGGAACACCAGCAGCCTTCAAGAACGCTATGGCCGCGGGGTGCGAGGGCGCGCGCAACGCCACGCTGTCCAGTCCGGCGCTGACCAGCAACGACAGCGGAGAATCTTTCCGGCGCGGCAGCACCAGAGTCAGGGCGCCGGGCCAGAACTTCTGCGCCAGTGCATGGGCGCGGGGCGAAAGTTCCACATAGCGGCGCGCTTCTTCCAGGTCGGTGACATGCACGATCAGGGGATTGAACAGCGGCCGGCCCTTGGCGGCGAAAATCGCGGCCACGGCTTCGCCATTGGTGGCGTCGGCGCCCAGGCCGTAGACGGTCTCGGTGGGGAAAGCGACCAGCGCGCCCGATTTCAGCAGGCGGGCGGCTTCGGCAATTCCCTTGGCATCGGCGAGGGCAGTTCGGGTCTGAAGGGCTATCATGGCGGGCAATTTAGCGCCTTAAGCCCCCATGTCGAGAGCGAGTATAAAAGCAGCTAATTGGGCTTCTTTGTCTGCGCCTGCGCCTCCACCGGCGGTGTCCAGGGCGCCACGGCGGGCGCCGCCACCGGAACCGGCGCGCTAACCTCTGAACCCTGCAGGGCATGGCGGACGCGCTTCTTGACGTCGGACAAGACGGCGCCGAAATCGCGGTTCTGGATCCAGACCTGCACCGTCAGGGTGGTGGAGATGGCCCCCAGAGTGTCCACCTCCACGGTCGGCGCCGGCGTCTTCAGGACCCGCGGGTCGCGCTCCAGGCATTCCAGGATGGTCTTCTGCACCGCGTCGATATTCTCGGCCCGGTCGATTTCCACGGCGAAATTTGTGCGCCGGTTCTTCTCGCGCGAAACATTGATGATGACGCCGGAGAAGATCGTGGCGTTGGGAATGGAGACAAAGTTGCCGTCATCGGTGACGATCTCGGTGCGGAACAGCCCGATCTCGCGCACCATGCCGACGGCATCCGCCACTTTGATCTTTTCGAACACGCGGAACGGCCGCAGCACCAGCAGCATCACGCCGGAGGCGACGTTGGACAGGGTGCCCTGCAGCGCCAGGCCGACGGCCAGGCCGGCCGCGCCCAGCAGGGCGATCAGCGAGGTGGTCTGCACCCCGAACTGGCTCAGCACCGCCACCACCGTGACGGCGAGAATGGCGTAGCGCACGCCATTGACCAGCAGCGGCTTGAGGGTTTCGTCGATGTAGTGGCTGCGTTCCACCACATCATGCAGCCAGCGTCCCAGCCAGCGCGCCACCATCCAGCCGGCGATCAGGATCAGAACCGCGATCAGGAAATTCAGGGCGCCATCGACCGCCATCACGGTCAGGGTGGGCAGGGCCCCTTTCACGCTGCCCTGGACAGCGGCGACGCTGGGAAGTGCGGCGGGGAGTACAACAGACAAAGCCATGCCATTAACCTTTGCGATATTTTGGCCGGGGGTATTGGCGACAACGCTTGACCGCCCGAATGGTTTTGGAACCTATGGTCACATGCGTATTATCCCCCTGAGTTACGGGCTGATTTTGGCCGCAATGTGTTTGCCGCTGGACCTCAATGGGGCATCGGCGCAGACAATCCGCTTTATTCCTGATTGCGCCGGAGCCACCGAGATCGCACGCGCCCGCGTGGTGCGTGTGGAAAAGAACGGCGCGCTGATTCTGAGCGATGGCCGCGCAATCCTGCTGGAAGGAATCCGCCTGCCGCAGGCTGACAACAGCCCGCGCACGCTCGTGGACCGGGCGATGGCAGAACTGACGCAGATGGCGCTGGCTGGACCCATTACCTTTACATCCACGCCGCCCAAGGAAGACCGTTACGACCGCATCCGCGCGCAGGGCTTCGGCAAGCAATGGCTGCAGACAGCGA
>CANCMM010000272.1:0-3740 GCA_947379335.1 Alphaproteobacteria bacterium
GCGAATGCCGCTTCCTGCTGTTCGATTTCCGCCTGGTGACGGGGCTGGACTCGTCGGCCAGTTACAGCTTTTCGCAGATCAAGGATGCCGCGGACGAGGTGGGGGCCAAGCTGGTGCTGACCGGCCTGTCAGCCGAACTGGAACGCGCCTTCAAGGTTGCGGGCTTCCTCACCGGCGATGTCATCGTCGCCGGTGACCTCGATCACGCGCTGGAGGATTGCGAGCGGGCGGTGATCCTGGGGCACCGGCCCAGGCACGACGACATGGCGTCGCTGGAAGACTGGCTGGCCGAAGCGCTGGGCGATGCCGGCCATGCCGAGGCGCTGGCCCGTGTTTGCATTCGCCATGATGTCGCGGACGGCGAAATCATCGCCCGCCAGGGCGATGCCGCGGACAGCATGCACTTTATCCTGGAAGGGCGCGTCGGGGTAATCGCACGCGAGGGCGGTGTGCGCCTGCGCAGCCTGGGACGCCGGACCATCATCGGCGAAATGGGACTGATCGCACGGCGGCCGCGCAGCGCCACCATCCGGGCCGAACGGCCGAGCCTGCTCTACGAGCTGCGCACCAGCGACTTTGACGAACTGCAGCGCGACAACCCCGCCCTCAGCCAGGCGCTGCTGTCCTATATCGCCAGGGTGATGGCGGAGCGTCTCAGTTTCGCCAACCGGGTGATTGGTATCCTTCAGCGCTAACCGGGTATCACATCAAACGCGATGGTGGTGCGCGGTGTGGGACCGTGGAACGGCACCGTGCCGTGCCACATGTAGGACGGGAACAGCACCAGCCGTCCGGGCACGGGCTGGACGGTGCGGCGCGGCGGCGGGTTTTTGTCGCCAAGCTGGACGAAGCCGGACTCGCCAAACTTGATCCAGCCCTGCTTCTCTTTCTCGTCCTTCACCACCTCGGGCACGCCGGCATAGTAGCAGGAGCTGATCCAGCCCTTGGGATGGATGTGGTTGACGTGGAATCCGCAATCCCGCAGCCGCGACGACCAGGAACCGGCATAGCGGAAACCGCGCCCGCGCCGTGACAGGAAGGGATGCGCCTCATCCGGTGTGAGGGTGCCCAGATAACGGGCGATCACGTCGTTGATGCGGGCCTGGATCTTGTCCACCAAAGGCTGGCCGGAGCCGAACAGATGGCCTTGGGTCTGGGTGCCGCTGCGCAGGGTCTGGTTGAGATGCTCGCGCATGCCCGGATGCAGCTTGTCGAGGGCAGCGCAGAGTTCGGCATTGAAATCTTCCATGCTGGAAAAGCCCTCCGGCGCTTCCAGGTCGAACACCTGCACCAGGGAGTCATACCGGTTCAGCGCTTCGTCGCGTTCGTCGTCCATCAGACGCAGGCTCACGCTGGTATTGGCGATTGCGCTTTGGTGATGCCGGTCCAGGGCTAGCGCTTTTTCGCACAGGGCCAGCGCCTTCTGCGGATCCCGGCACAGCAGCGCCGCTTCGGAAGCGCTCGCCAGCAGGTCGGGGTCGGCATGGCGCGTCAGTGCCGCATCGAACGCCGCAGAGGCATCGCCATAGCGTTCCAGCAGCATCAGGGTGCTGGCGGCGCCGGCGGCGGCCACGATGTCGCTGGGGTCGGCGGCCAGCACGTCGCGGTACAGGGCATGGGCTTCCTCGCCGCGCTGTTCCTGGATCAGGAAGGATGCCTTTTCGAGCATCAGGTCCTTGGTCCTGGGTGCGCGGTCATAGGACTTGAGCGCGTCCTGCGAACGGTCCATGCGGTAGAGAAGTTCATTATAGGCGCGGTGCAGCGCCGGGTTGGCGGGATCATCGGCCAGCGCCTTTTCGAACACCGCTGCCGCTTCCTCGGGCCGCCGCAATTCCTGCAGCACTTCGGCGCGCAGCAGGTCCAGCTTGGGAATGGCGGGATTGAGGCTTTGCGCCTTGTCGAAATTTTCCAGCGCTTCGGCGTCCTTGCGCTGGGCCCGCAGCGCCAAAGCGAGGTTGTTGTGCAGCACGCCCTTGAGGGGCGCAGCCATCTCCAGTCCCAGCCCGCCGCGGGTGACGGTTTCGGCTTCCACCATCTGGCCGCTTTCGATCAGAAGCGCGCTGAGCGCCAGCCGCGCTTCGGCAAAATCGGGTTTCATGGCGATGGCCGCCCGATACCGTGTGGCCGCCTCCTCGCCGCGTTTGAGCGCTGCCAGTGCGCCGCCATGATAATAGGCCATCATGGCGTCGTCCGGCGCGAGGGCCTGGCCCTGTGCGAAAATCGCTTCGGCTTCGGGGATACGTCCCTGCTGCAGGCGGATGAGCCCCGCCAGCAGCAACACCGCCGGATGGTTTGCGAGCCCGCGCTGGAACAACGGCGCCAGCACACGCTCCGCACCGGCCAAGTCGCCCTGCTGCAGCGATTGGCGCGCTGTTGCGACGGCCTGCTCGACCTCGCTCATCCGGTAACCTCGGAAATCCAGTCCAGATAGGGCTTGAAGCCTGCCAGGAACTGGGTGCCGACGATCTCCGGCGCGCTGTAAGAATGCACTTGCTTGATGCGCGCGATGGCCGGCTCGAACAAAGCGGTGCGAGTCTTGGCCAGCAGCAATATCTCGGCTTCGTTCTGGGTCTTGCCCTCCCAGGTGTAGAAGCTCTCGATGGGCAGCAACTGCACGCAGGCCGCCAGCTTCTCGTCGATCAGCAGCTTGGCGATCATGGCCGCCTCATCGCGCGACGGCGCCGTGGTCATCAGCACGCCATAGTCGGACGCATGAGCCTGTAGCGAAGCGGAAGGCGCACCCGGCAAAGTCACTTGGCCGCCTGGTAATCGCTATGAAAGGGCGCGCCGGCGCGGCGGGCGAAGGTGAGGATATGCTGCACGGTTTCTTTCAGCCCGGTGGTGACGATATCGCACTCCGTCGCCTCGATGCCGTCCAGATAGCGCGAATTGTCGCCCGCCAGGCCCCAGAACAGCGCCATCACCGGCACGCCGGGCATGCGCTTGCGCAAGCGCCGCACCTGGTAACGGGCATTCTTGAAGGTGCCCGGCTCCAGATACGAAACACAGGTCAGTTGCACGCCGGTGCAGTCCAGTTCGCGGACATTGGTGGCCGAGGTTTCGTCCGACGACACCACCCGCGCCCCGACGCCATACTTGCTCAACATGTCCACCAGCAGCAGGGCGGCGGCTTCGTCCAGCGGCCCGCGGCCGGCCACGCACAGCACCGGCTCGGAATCGCGCCAGGTATCGGGCAGGTCGGCGGCGGCGGTTGCGGCCGCGTCATCGTCGCGCCGTTCCGCCAGGTTGACGATCAGCCCCTTGATGGCGTCGCGGATGCGGTTCTGGCGCAGGGGATCCAGCACGCCGCGATTGACGTCATTCTGCGCCAGCATCAGCGCCCGCGCCGCCACTTCATCGTAATAGCCCGACAGGGAATTGGCCTGCAGGAAGCTCTCGGCTTCGTTGGCGGCTTCGTCCGGGTCTTCGGCCAGCATGCGAAGATACAGGCTTTCCTCGAACTTGAGCGCCGGCTGGTTACCCAGCATCACATCGAGGAATTTGAGGCTTTCGACATGGCGCGAGAACACCACAAAGCACATGGTCAGGGGGGTGGAGAGCAAAAGTCCCACCGGTCCCCATAGCCAGGTCCAGAACACCGCGGCCACCACCACCGCCACGGCGGACAGGCCCATGCTGCGCCCATAGAGGACCGGCTCGATCGCCTGGCCGATAACCGGCTCGATGCCGCCGAACAGCAAGATGGTCCACACCATCTTGGACCAGCCCGGATCTACCGC
>CANCMM010000273.1:0-3736 GCA_947379335.1 Alphaproteobacteria bacterium
GCCATTGGCGGGGGCCATCACCATTCTCCCCTCCGGAAGGGTAGGTCCATGGCGAATCTCCGCGAAAAGGATGCCGGCGCAAGGCTGGCCGAATGGTCGCCGCGGCTTTTGAAGTCGCGCCTGTACCAGCGCATCCTGGTGGACATCATCATTGGCGCCCTGGCTCCCGGCGAGCAGCTGGATGAGAATCTGTTGGCTCGCCGCTATGGCGGCGGGCTGGCCGGCATCCGTGAAGCCCTGGCGCGCCTGGCGCTGGAAGGCCTGGTGCTACGCCGCGCCCGGGTGGGCACGTCCGTCGCGCCGCTGGACCTGATGGGCGCACACGAAGCCTTCGAGGCGCGCTGCCTGGTTGAAGTCCATTGCGCCGGGCTTGCCGCCCAGCATGCCAGCGACAGTGAGATCGCCGCCATCCGCGCCACGCTCGATGATGGTGAAGCCGCCGTCCAGGACAATGACCAGGCCGCGCTGGCCGCGATGGACGAGGCGTTTCATGTCGCCGTCGCCACCGCCAGCCACAACCGCGCTTTGGCCAAGATGGTGGTGACCTTGCATCATCAGACCGCGCGCTACTGGCTCTATGCCATGCGCGGGCCATCCTCCGACGACGGCGTCGCTGCCCTCAATGAGCATCGCGGCCTGGCCGATGCCATCGCCAGCCGCAATGTCGAACGCGCCCGCGCCGAGATGCTGAAGGTGCTGGGTGACTTTCCCGCCGAAATGAAACGCACCTTGGAAGGCCGTTAAGCAGCGATGACCGGTACCGGCGGGCGCGCCTGGCTGACGCTGGGATTGATGAGCGCCCTGTTCTTCATCATCACCGCCACCACCTATGCTTCACTGGGCCTGGCCTTGCCCGCCATGGTCGCCGAGCTGCACTGGAGCTGGACCGAGGCCGGCACGGGCTTTGGCCTGCTCGGCCTGTTCAATGGCATCACCAGCGCCGTGCCCGCCAGCTTGATCCGCCGCTTCGGCGCCCGCGCCTGCCTGCTGGCAGGATCGGTGGTGATGGGGCTGGCCTTCCTTTGCCTGGCTCGCACCGACGGCTTGATCATGTATTTCGCCGGCGCCTCGCTGGCGGGGCTGGGCTTCACCCTGCTGGATTCGGTGCCCGGCACTTATCTGTTGTCGCGGCTTTTTGCGCGGCCGTCCTTTTCCATCGGGCTGTTCTTCACCATCGGCGGGCTGGGCGGCGTGGCCGGGCCGCTGCTGTTCCTGCTGGTCACGGGCCACAACCCCTCGGCCTGGCGCGAATACTGGATGATCGCCGGCGGACTGGTGGTGCTGACCGGGATCGCGGCGGCATTTCTGGTGGATGCCAAAACCAATATCGGGGCGAAGGCTGAAGAAGACCCCGACATCTCCACCGAAAGCTGGACCCTGCGCGATGCGCTGCAGACCCGCCAATTCTGGATCATCGCCGCCGCCTATGCCGCCTTCCTGTTCTGCGGCATCACCGCCAACACCGTATCGGTGGCGCACCTGACCCAGAATGGCGTTGGGGCGGCCATTGCCATCTCGATGCTCAGTGTGGAAGGGTTGCTGAATTCGGCGGCGCGGCTGGCGGGCGGCATCCTGACCCGCTTCGTCAATGCCAAGATCTTGCTGGCGGTCTCGCTGGGCTTTCTGATCGCCGGCCTGCTGGCGCTGGGCACGGCGCGCGATGTGCCGATGATGCTGGTCTATGCCGCGGGCATCGGCATCGGTTACGGCCTGACCTTCTTCGCGGCCACCATTCTGCTGCTGGATTATTTTGGGCGCGGGCCCTACCTCGAGCTGTTCTCCACCGTCAACCTGATCGCCACCACCGGCGCGGTGGCGCCCACCTTGGCGGGCCTGACCCGCGATCACACCGGCAGCTTCATGCCCTTCTTCATCGCGCTTTCGATTGCCGTGGCGCTGGTCATGCTGGCAGTGGCGACCATGCGGCCGCCGCACCGGAGCGGGGCATGAAAGAATTCGGCGTGTTTCTACCAATCGCCAACGGTGGGTGGATCGTCAGCCGCAACACCCCCGTGCTGGATGGCGGCTGGGCCCAAAACCGCGAGGCCGCGCTGCTGGCGGAAAGCCAAGGCCTGGATTTTGTCATGGCGATGGGCAAGTGGCGTGGCTTTGGCGGGGAGACCGGCCATTGGGGCCACAGCCTGGAAGCCGTCACCATGCTGGCGGGGATTGCCGCGATCACCAGCCGTGTGAAAGTCTGGGCGACCTTGCATGCCATCCTGCACAATCCGGCGGTGGCGGCGAAGATGATCGCCACCCTTGACCAGATTTCCGGCGGCCGGGCCGGGCTCAACATCGTGGCGGGCGCCTACCGCGGCGAATTCGAGCAGATGGATGCCTGGGACGCGTCGCTGGACCATGATGCGCGTTACGACCTGACCGAGGAATGGACCAAGATCGTCAAGCGGCTTTGGGTTGAACCCAGTGTGACCTTCAAAGGCAAGTATTTCGATTTCCAGAATTGCGTCAGTGAACCCAAGCCGCTGCATGCCCCGTTCCTGATCTGCGCTGGCCAATCCCAGCGGGGTTTTGAATTTTCGGTGCGCGAAGCCGATGGCTGTTTCATCGGCGGCCGCGACGAGGCCGAAATTCGCGAGGCCTCGCGCCGGGCCAAGGCGCTGGCGGCGGAACTGGGCAAGCCGATCCGGACTTATTGCATGATGACCGTGATCACCGCCCCCACCGATGCCGAAGCCGAAGCCCGGGCGCAGAAGTACCGCGATGGGCTGGACGAGGGCGCCGTGCTGGGCATGCTGCAAAGCTATGGGGTACAGGGAAATGCCATGGCGGCGCGGGCGCAGGGCGCCTTCATGACCCAGTCAGCGGTCGGCGCGCCCGCCACCTGCGCGGCCAAGATCGAAGCTTTCCTGAAGGACTGCGAGATCGACGGGCTGATGTTCATCTTTGATGATTATGCGGAAGGTCTGCGCATCACCGGCCGCGAGATCCTGCCTGCGCTGCGCAAGGCTTTCGCATGACGGCGGACCGTACTGCGCTGCTGGTGATCGATTGCCAGGTGGATTTCGGCAGTCCCGAGGGCGAGATGGCGCGCCGCGGCATGGACATGACCGCGCCGCAAGCCGCATTGGCCAAAGCCGAAAGCCTGGTGGAGGCCGCGCGCGCCGCCGGCGTCAAAGTTATCTTCGTGCGGCTGCTGACACAGCCGGGCGGCGATGAAGCGCTGTGCGTTGAAGGCACAAGCGGCGCCGGCTTCATCGGGCCGCAGCCGCAAGCTGGTGAAGCCGTGGTGTCCAAGACCCGCTACAGCGCCTTCGCCCGCACCGGTCTGGCCGAACAGCTGCAAGCCGCAGGGGTGATCTCCTTGGTGCTGGCCGGCCTGACCACCGAATGCTGCGTGGCATCTTCGGCCTGGGACGGATTCGAGCGCGACTTTCATATCGTCATCGCGTCGGATGCCTGCGCCGCTTATGAGCCGGACCTCCACCGCCATGCCCTGCAGGCGCTGGAAATGAGCGGGGCGACCATCGCCAGCAGCGCCGCCGTGACGGCTGGTTGGAAGAAATCCCTTTAAGAACAATTCACTAGCCAAAATGAGAGCCCACAAGTATCACTTGTTGGACAAAGTAACGTAAAATGTTACATGGCATTTCGGCCGGGAATGACTATGTACGCGCCATGAGAATGAGACTGATTGTTTGGGCGGGGCTCGCCGCGTTGGCGGCTACCGTTCCGGCGCGTGCCCAAAGCTTAGAGAAGGACGTGGAATCGGTCACCG
>CANCMM010000274.1:0-3719 GCA_947379335.1 Alphaproteobacteria bacterium
AATCGCGCCATCATCCTTCGCCGTTGCGACCTTAAGACCGCTATTGATGCGAGCCTGGGTCTGATCAAGCTGACCCTGGGTGGCATTCAGGTACTGCAGCGCAACTTGCGCGCCGGTGTTGGTGTTGACGCTAAAAGACGACATGCGAATTCTCCATTCTACTGGTGGTGGACCACGCGTTCTGCGGGTCCTGGGACAGATGACCCGCAGGAACTTTTGCAACGCCCGTGCCACCCCATTAACCGCACAAGCCATTGATATCGCGTGGTTAATTTCCTTAATACCCCGCTTACCATTAGGCATCCCTTGCCGCTGCGGCAGTTCTTGCCGATCCGGGTGGGCAAGAAAAAACCGGCGCTGTTGCCAGCGCCGGTTTTGGATTTTCAGATCTTGGATGCAGCGCTTACGACGCCTGCAAGCCCTGCATGATGGTGCGGTTGATCTCGATCAGCGGATCCAGCGGCGCCTTTTCGCGCGTGACGCTGCGCGAATATTTGGCCACCCACAGCGACAGGGAGATGATCTTGGCACGCACATCCTGGGTCAGGGTGTTGCGGTCGTCCATGCAGTCGGCAGCGAGCGTGCGCCACAGCTTGCGGTTCCAGTCCACTGCTTCGACCAGCGGGGCGCCGGCGGCGTTGGATTCCTTGGCGGTGAGCAGCGCGCCGGTGACCTGGCCGAACAGGCGGTATTCGGTCACGCGCGGATCTTCGGTGGCGGCCTGGGCGGCCTTATAGGCGTTAAGGCTCATAGTTGAGACGCTCCTGTTCCAAGTCGAAAAGCTTCCGGCAGGCGATCAGGGCCTTGTAATAGGCGCCCTGGGCGACGTCGCGGCTGATATCCACGCAGGCGCCCAGAATGGTGGGCGTGTTGATGGCGCCCATGAACTCGGTCATGCGCAAGGCGAATTCGTTATAGGGTTCTTCGCTGGCTTCGCCGTCCAGATACATCATCATGATGGCCAGATAGATGCGCCGCGCCGGTGTGTTGGCGCCTTCGGGCTGCATGATATCCTTTTCACGCAGCACGCACGCCTTGTTCTGGATCACCAGACTGGTGCGTTTGTCGCCATTGGCCAGAACCGCGCCATTCAGCACGAATTTCTCGCCAGGCTTTAAGGACAATTTCAGCGGCATAATGCGCTTCCCCTTCAATCGGAAGCGACTGTACCCACGCGCTGGTTAATAAAAGCCTGTCACTTTGCAGGCAGTTATTTACGAAAGGTTAAACATGAAAAGCGCGGAAGACCGCGAAAGCTAGGGAAGATCGGCTTCTTCCAGGATCAGCTCGAACGGGCGTCCACGGCCATCCGGACTCCAGCCCGCCTCGACGGCCAGGCGCACACCGGCGGTCAGCATGTCCGCGGTGACTTTGGGCTTTTCGGGAAAGCGCGAGGCGTGGCGCTGCTTCTCAAAGGGAAATTGCAGCACCAGCTCGCGCCAGACCTTGCGCACGCCATGACGGGTGAGCGCTTCGTCATACTTCATGACGCTGAGGCGCAGGCCGATATCGCCATGGGTGGTTCCCCAGGCCGGCTCGCTCTTGACGTGCCAGATCAGCGCGATGCCGTCCACCGTCAGCTGGCCGCCCAATTTCCTGTTGGTACGCTTGGTCATGGGCCTTCATAGCATAGGCGCGCGCAAGCGGCGCTACTGCCCGCTACGCGGCCTCCAAGCGCCTATTGTTGTTGTTGCTGCTGTTGGTGATAGAGCCGCTCGGGCATCGAAGCGGTCGGCGTGGGCGACACCATGGGCCGCGCCACTTTCAGGAAATCCTCGTGCCGCACCGGCGCCTGGGTCGGCTCCAGCGACACGGCGATGGACAATTCGCTGTCGGCATCGCCCTTGTAAGTGCCCCGAGTGGGCGGCACATCGGAGTAATCGCGGCCGACCGCGGCGCGGATATGGCGCTCGCCCGCCATGATGTTGTTGGTGGGATCAAAGCCCACCCAGCCCAGTGACGGCAGATAGGCTTCCACCCAGGCATGGGTGGCGTTGGCGGCGGAACGGTCGCGGCTGCCCTTGTGATAGAGATAACCGGAGACATAGCGGCAAGGGATGCCCCAGGTCCGCGCGATCGCCGTCATGATATGGGCGAAGTCCTGGCAGACGCCGCGGCGCTGTTCCAGCGCCACCTCGATGGGCGAGTTCACTTCGGTGACGCCGGGTTCATATTCAAAGGAATCATAGATACCGCGCTGGAGGGTCTTGAGAGCGGTCATCGGATCACCAACCGGCTTTTCCAAATCGGCGATCTTCATGAAGCTTTCCAGTTCCGGCGACAGGCGTGCGAAGCGCGACGGTTCCAGCATGTCGAAATGATCGTCGCTGAGATTGAAGTCGTTGTAGCGGCTCCATTCCAGCGAATCGAGCGTATCGGGCCATTCCGGCATCTGGCCGATCTCGACGGTGGCCTGGGCCTCGATGCGCAGTTCTTCATGCTCGCGCAAAAGATTGAAGTGATAGACCGCGTTGCCCAGGTGATCGGTATAGGCATAAAGCTGGGCGCGCGGATTGGTGGAGATCTGAAAGGAGCGCAAGGTCTGCGGCCCTTCGGAGCGCGGCTGCATGCGCAGCTCCATCACCGACTCGCGCACCGGCCCGGAGTAGCGAAAGCGCGTCACATGGCGGATGGAATAGAACATTACAGCACTGTCTCCGCACCATAGGTGATGTACGAGCTGTACAGGGCCTTATGAATTTGTTCGCACTGCTTGGTGATGTCGGCGATGAAGGCCGCGACGCCGCCGCTCATCAGTTCATCCACTTGTCCGAAATCGACCGCCGCCTTCAGCCGGCCGGCGAGACGCTCGACGGCAGCGCGGCGGGCCGGCGGCGCGCCCGGCGCCACGCGCGCCAGCGCCTCTGTCATGCGGTCCACCGAGAAGCAGATGGAATGGGGAAATTCGGAATCGAACAGCAGGAATTCGGCGATCTTCTGTGGCCGGATCGAAGCGGTATATTGCTTGGTGTAGGGCTCGAAGGCGGTGCAGAATTTCAGCAGCACCAGCCAGTCGAAATATTTTGGGCCATTGCCGCTCTGGGCCGCGATGAAGTGAACATCCAGCAGCCGGCCCAGCTGCTGCACCCGCTCGATATGGCGGCCCAGTTCCAGGAAGTACCAGCCTTCGCCGTGGCTGAGGGTGGAATAGGTCACCCCTTCCAGGGCGTGCATTTCCTCCAGCGACTCGCGAAACAGCCTTGCAGGCGTATGCACCCAGATGGAGTCCATGGTGACGGGCGCCAGGCGCAAATAAAGCCGGTTGAGATTTTCCCACACCTCGTTGGACAGGGCCTCGCGCACCTGGCGGGCATTGTCGCGCGCTAGCGACAGCGAGGTGATCAGCGAATTGTCATTGTCGCGGTCAAAGGCCAGGTGCCGGGTGATGGCGAAAGCATCCAGATGCAGCGGCGCGGTCTTGACGCCGGTCAGCGCCTGGGTGACGCGCGCCCAGCTGGCGGCGGCGTCTTCCGGCGTCTGCTCCACCATGGATTCCAGCTTCACCGCAATCAGACGGGCGGTGTGCTCGGCCCGCTCGATATAGCGGCTCATCCAGTAAAGAGAGTCTGCGACGCGGCTTAGCATTACTGGCTCAACACCCAGGTGTCCTTGGAGCCGCCGCCTTGCGATGAATTCACCACCAGGCTGCCGCGCTTGAGCGCGACGCGCGTCAGGGCGCCGGGCACCAGCTTGGTTTCGGCGCCATGCAGGATGAAGGG
>CANCMM010000275.1:0-3712 GCA_947379335.1 Alphaproteobacteria bacterium
GAGCGCGGCTTGGCGAA
Organism: Alphaproteobacteria bacterium; assembly: GCA_947379335.1. GTDB lineage: Bacteria > Pseudomonadota > Alphaproteobacteria > Micropepsales > Micropepsaceae > Rhizomicrobium. The sequence goes on from CANCMM010000275.1 coordinate 18, forward strand.
CTGGCCGGCGATGCGGCCCACTTTCACCACCGGCACGCCGGCGGCAAAGGTCAGCACCACCGCCATCTGCAGCAGCACGCGGAAGGTGTCGCGGATATTGTCGGGATGGAATTCGGCGAAGCTTTCGGCGCAGTCCCCGCCCTGCAGCAGGAACGCCTTGCCTTCGGCCACCTGGCCCAGGCCCGCCATCAGGCTGCGCGCTTCACCGGCGAACACCAGCGGCGGATGAGTCCTGAGCTGGCCCAGGACGCGGTCCAGCGCCGCCTTGTCCGGATAGTCCGGCATCTGACGGGCGGTCTTTTCCTGCCAAGTCTGCGGGGTCCAACTCTGGGCCACGATCGAAAACTCCATAACGGGCGCTGGATATAGGAGATTGGGGGCCACTTTACCAGCATTTGGCCAGCCCGGGGCGGGACGGGCCGGAGCCGCCCCGGCGGCCGGTTTCCGGCCGGTTTATGGTATAATCCGGCGGGCTTTTGGTGGGGCATGCATGCGGGGAATAGCGGCCTTTCTGGTCTGCGGCCTGCTGGCGGCGGGCGGCGCGCAGGCGGCCGATTGCAAGCTGAACATGCTGGGAACGGTGGAGATGCAAGTCACGCCGGACAGCCTGATGTTGCCGGTCACCTTCGCAAACGGCACCCAGAAGACTTTCGTCTTCGACATCGGCGCCGGCCTGAACGTGATCACCCAGGATGTCGCCAGCCAGGCCGGTTTCCATTTCCGGTCGCTGGATCCCAATATCGGCATCTCCGCCTATGGTCAGAAAGTGGAGCGATTGGGCAATTCCCCGAAATTCCACATCGGGACCTTGCCGGGCGACGATGTCGAGTTCGCCGTGGTGCCGCGACAGGTCGGCGACGGCAGCATCTCCGGTCATTTGGGCAACCGCCTGTTCGAGGGCCTGGATTTCGAGCTCGACATCGCCCAGCACAAGCTGAATGTGTTTTCCACCGACCATTGTCCGGAGAAGGTGGTCTATTGGACCAAGAGCGGCTTTGCCGAATTGCCGATCCGGCGCGAAGGCACCGTCACCAGCGCCACCATGAGCCTGGACGGCCAGCCGCTGCATGTGACGCTGAGCACCCGGGAGGGTTCGCTGATCGGCATGAACACGGTGCGCGGGCTTTTCAACCTGGACGAAAATTCACCGGGAATGGCGCTGGACCGCACCACCAGCGATGGCCGCAAGTTTTTCCGTTATCCCTTCAAAAGCCTGGTCGTTGACGCCCTCACCATCGGCAACCCAAACATCCTGATATACGACGAAGTCCCCAAACCGGGCTGCAACAACCGGCCGCGCATCCAGGACATGGATGCCCCGCAGGGACATGTGGTCGACAAGCCCATGAACTATGTGACGTGTTTCAGCTCTGACATGCGGATCGGCCTGTCGGTTCTCAGCAAGCTGCACATCTATTATTCGTCGAAGGAAAAAATGATTTACGCCACCGGCGCCGCAGCGCGTTAAGGGGTGGGCGCGCCGCCCCGGTCACCAGCCGGAGAAGCCGATGGCGATGCGGCGGGTGGTTCCCGGCACGCAGCCCCTGGGCCAGCGCCAATGATCGCGCACCCAGGACACCGCCCGCTCATTCGGGGCGGTGATGCCGCTGCTGCGGCTGACACCGATTTCGGCGGTCCCGTCGGGACGGATCACGGCTCAGGGCGCCTTGCTGTAACTTTTCGTCCGCATCGTAACAAGCTCTTCCGCCGCAGTGGGATGCAGCGCCATGGTGCTGTCGAAATCTTTCTTGGTCGCGCCCATCTTCAGCGCCACCGCGACGATCTGGATGACCTCGGCGGCGTGATCGCCGAAGATATGGCAGCCCAGGACCTTGTCCGTTTTGGAGTCCACGATCAGCTTCATATGGGTGCGCACAGCGCGCCCGCCCAAGGTATGCAGCAAAGGCTTGAAAGTGGATTTGTAGACGTCGATGGCATGGCCCTTCAGCAGCGCCTTTTGCTCGCTGTAGCCGACACAGGCCAGCTCCGGGGTGGTGAACACCGCGCTGGGCACATGCATATGATCGGGTTTTGTCGGATTGTTCTTGAAGGCGGTTTCAACAAAGCACATGGCCTCATGGATCGCCACGGGGGTCAGCTGCACCCGGTCGGTGACGTCGCCCACCGCATAGATATGGGGCGCTGAGGTGCGCGAATAGTCGTCCACCTTGACCTCGCCCTTGGGCCCCAGTTCCACCCCGGCTTTTTCGACATGCAGCGCCAGGGTATTGGGCATGCGCCCGATCGCCAGCAGGATCTGGTCGCATTCGATCACGGCGCCCTTGTTGGTCTCGACATGCAGGCGGTTGCCGCGTTTTTCGACCTTGGTGAATTCGCAGCCCAGCAGCACTTCCAGTCCGCGCTCCTGCATCGAGGCGCACAAGGCATCGCGCATGTCGTCGTCGAAGCCGCGCAAGGGTTTTTCGCCGCGATAGAGCACTGAAACTTTGCTGCCCAGGCCGTGGAAGATATGGGCGAACTCCAGGGCGATATAGCCGCCGCCCGCCACCAGGACGCGCCCCGGCAATTGCTCCAGGTGAAACGCTTCATCCGATGTGATGCACAGCTCGGCGCCCGGAATGACGTGGCTGGTGCCCATGTCGCGGGTGGGCCGGTTGCCGGTGGCGATCAGGATTTTTTCCGCCGTGACCGTCTTGCCCGAATTGACCAGGCGCAATGTGTGCTCGTCCTCGAACACCGCGCGGTCCTGGAGGATGGTGACGCCGGCCTTCTGGACGTTGGCGGTGTAGAGGCCCTCCAGCCGGGCGATTTCCTTGTCCTTGTTGGCGATCAGGGTCGGCCAGTCGAATTTGGCCTCGCCGAAATCCCAGCCATAGCCGGCGGCGTCCATCACATTTTCGGAAAACTGGCTGGCATAGACCAGCAGCTTCTTGGGAATGCAGCCGCGGATGACGCAGGTGCCGCCCATGCGCCACTCCTCCGCCAGCGCCACCTTGGCGCCGGCCAGCGCCGCCATGCGGCCGGCGCGCACCCCGCCCGAGCCGCCGCCGATGACGAACAGGTCATAGTCGTATTTTGCCATGGCGAACTTCCGAAGGTCTCAGCCCAACTTCGCTGGGGACCGGACTGGGTTACACGCGGGTGATGACTTCGATCTCGCCGTCGGCCGCGATCAGCAAGGTGGTGGCGATGCCGATAAACAGGCCATGTTCGACCACGCCGGGCACCGCCGAGATCGCCGCCGCCAGCCTGGGCGCGCTCTGGATCGAGCCAAAGGCGCAGTCATAGATCACGTTGCCGCCGTCGGTCTTGAAAGTGGCGCCGTCGCGCTGGCGCAGGGTCATGGGGGTATTGGCATAACCGGCTGCCGCCAGCGCCGCGTTCAGCCGCGCGGCGATGGACTTGTGGCCGAACTCCACCATCTCCACCGGCAGGGGGTATTTGCCCAGCCTCGGCACCAGCTTGGATTCATCGGCAATGACGATCATCTTGCGCGAGGCCGAGGCGACGATCTTTTCGCGCAGCAGCATGCCGCCGCCGCCCTTGATCAGGTCCAGGTTGCGGTCGGCCTCGTCGGCGCCGTCGATGGTCAGGTCCAGCGGGGCGAGATCGTCGAGCGACGCCAAGGTGAGACCCAGCTTGCGCGCCAGGGTGGCGGTCTTTTCGCTGGTCGGCACGCAGAGCAGCTTTTCGCCGCCGCGCACCCGGGGCGCCAGCATCTCGACAAATATTTC
>CANCMM010000276.1:0-3711 GCA_947379335.1 Alphaproteobacteria bacterium
CATTTGATGACATACCACAGCACGACTGGCGGCCCGATGATGGCGGCCGCGTAAACCGTCAGGTTCAACAAGGTATTCAATGCGCTCGCAGCAAAAATTAGGCGAGCAGCGCGATCACAACCGATTCCACCACCACGGCCAGCACCCAATGGCCGCCATCAATCACGGTCAGCATGAAGCTGCGCTGCTGGAACAGGTTGTTGACCGTGATGGAGGTCAGCAGGAACCCGACCCCGATGGTGGCGCCCGCCACCGCGCTGGGAACCACGCCCATCACCCCCAGGTTGGTCAGGAGCTGGTACAGCACCGCCGACATCACGCAGGCTGCCAGGAAGGCCACGATAAGGGGCGTCTTGGGCATCGGCTTGCCCTTGCAGGCTTCCGGATCCAGGCCCAGGGCCCGCTGCCAGGGCTTGCCCAAGCTGGTGTACCAGACCGCGCCGACCAGCCAGCCGGCGAGGCCTGCGGCCAGGATCACGATGATGGGATTGTGCATGCCCCTACTCCCCTTGTTTTCCGCAGGCTAGCACGGCTTTTGGACCTGCAAAGCGCCGGTTGCGCGAGGTTGGTCCTTGCGCTAAAAGCCTCGCCTTTCCGGGGGGCCAAGGGCCTTTTCCGGGCACCGAAGGATCAGGAAAAATGGCGCAGGCTCAAGCACTTAAGGTCGAAGCTCGTGATGGCACGGGCAAGGGTCCCGCCTTCCAGGCACGAGCCAAGGGCCTGATTCCGGCCGTTGTCTATGGCGGCAAGGACAAGCCCATGAACGTGGCCGTGGACAGCCGCACCCTGGAGCGCGCCATCGAAGCGGGCCATTTCCTCACCACCCTGTTCGAACTGGACGGCGCCGGCGCCAAGACCCGCGTGATCCCGCGCGAAGTGCAGCTGGACCCGGTCAGCGACCGTCCCGTGCATGTCGATTTCATGCGCCTGGCCGAAGGCGCCACCGTGCGTCTGGATATTCCGGTGCATTTCAATGGCCAGGATGTTTCCCCGGGCCTCAAGAAGGGCGGCGTGCTGAACATCGTGCGCCACTCCATCGCCCTGATCTGCCCGGCTGACTCCATCCCGAATACCCTCGAAGTGGACGTCTCCGCGCTGGACATCAACGAGTCCATTCACATCAGTTCGCTGACCCTGCCCACCGGCGTGAAGCCGGTGATCAAGGGCCGTGACTTCACCGTCTGCTCCATCGTCGCGCCGACCAGCGTGATCGAAGAGCAGAAGGCTGCTGCCGCCGCCGCGTCTGCCCCGGCCGCCGAAGCCGCGCCCGCCGAAGGCGCTGCTCCTGCTGCTGGTGCCGCCCCGGCCGCCGGTGCCGCTCCTGCCGCCGGCGCCAAGCCTGCTGCCGGCGCCAAGCCTGCCGCCGCTCCGGCCAAGAAGTAATCCAGCGCCGAAGGGGGCGGCATGGATACGCCGCTTCTCATCGCCGGCCTGGGCAATCCTGGTTCGCAATATGCGAAGAACCGGCACAATGCCGGCTTCATCGTCGTGGACGAGCTGCATGCCCATCACAAGTTCGGTCCCTGGAAGGCCAAGTTCGATGGCTTGCTGTCGGAAGGCAGCCTGGGCGGGCGCAAGACGTATCTGCTCAAGCCCCAGACCTTCATGAACCTGTCGGGTGATTGCATCGCCCCGGCGTTGCGCTTCTACAAGCTGCCGCTGGAGGCGCTGGTGGTGGTGCATGACGAGATCGACCTGGCCGCGGGCAAGTTGAAAGTGAAGACCGGCGGCGGCGATGCCGGCCAGAACGGGCTGCGTTCCATCACCGCCGCGCTGGGCCCCGATTACCGCCGGGTGCGGCTGGGCATCGGCCATCCCGGCGACAAGGACCGCGTCACCGGCCATGTGCTGCAGAATTTCAGTACGGACGAAATCGCCTGGCTGAAACCACTGGTGGACGCGATGGTGGAAGCGGCGCCGATGCTGGCAAAAGACGATGATGCCGGATTCATGAGCAGGATCGCGCTGCTGACCGCGCCGCCCAAACCTCCCAAAGAACCGAAGAAAGACACCGAGTAATGGGTTTCAAATGCGGAATCGTGGGCCTGCCCAATGTCGGCAAGTCCACCCTGTTCAACGCCCTCACCCAGACGGCGGCGGCGCAGGCGGCCAATTACCCCTTCTGCACCATCGAGCCCAATGTCGGCGACGTGGCGGTGCCCGATCCGCGGCTGGAGGTCCTGGCCAAGATCGCCGGCTCGGGTGAGATCATACCCACCCGTATCACTTTTGTCGACATTGCCGGACTGGTGCGCGGCGCCAGCAAGGGCGAAGGGCTGGGCAACCAGTTCCTGGCCAATATCCGCGAGGTGGACGCGGTGGCACATGTGCTGCGCTGTTTCGAGGATGACGACATCACCCATGTCGAAGGCAAGATCGATCCCATCTCCGATGCGGAGATTGTCGAAACCGAACTGATGCTGGCCGATCTGGAAAGCCTGGAAAAGCGCATCAAGCCGCTGGAGAAGAAAGCCAATAGCGGCGAGAAGGAAGCCAAGGAAGCTCTCGCCCTGATGATGAAGGCGGTGACGTTGCTGCGCGAAGGCAAGCCCGCCCGCCGCGCCGAACTGTCAGCCGACGAGCGCGGCCCCTATAGCCAGCTCGGCCTGATGACAGCCAAGCCGGTTCTGTATGTCTGCAATGTCGAGGAAGCTTCAGCCGCCACGGGCAATGCGATCTCAGCGAAGGTCGAAGCCATGGCCAAGGCCGAGGGCGCCCGCAGCGTGGTGATCTCGGCAAAGATCGAGGAAGAGATCGCACAGATGGCCGCTGGTGACCGCGCCGACTTCCTGGAATCGCTGGGGCTGGAAGAGCCGGGCCTCAACCGCCTGATCCGCACCGGCTATGATCTGCTGGGCTTGCTGACCTTCTTCACCATCGGTCCGAAAGAAGCCCGTGCCTGGACGGTGACCAAAGGCTCCAAGGGACCGCAGGCGGCCGGCGTGATCCATACCGATTTCGAACAAGGCTATATCCGCGCCGAGACCATCGCCTATCCCGACTATGTCGCGGGCAAGGGCGAAGCCGGCGCGCGCGAGGCCGGCAAGTTCCGGCTGGAAGGCAAGGAATACGTCGTCGCCGATGGCGACGTGATGCACTTCCGGTTTAACAACTGAGCCTCCGGCGGCGCCACCACATCGCTGTCATGGCCCGCAAATGCGGGCCACCCAGGTGACGTCTGCGCCGGCTTAGATGTGTGGTCTCAGTTTTTCTTTTTGAGGCCGAGCCATGCCCAACTGGGTGGCCCGCACTCCGGCGGGCCATGACACCGTGCGGGTGGCGACGTGATGCGCCTCAGTTCTTCACCCAGCGCCGGAAGTTCGGCACGTTGGTGAAGCCGGTATAGATGTTGTCCTTGTCGTCGACCGCCACCGCCTCGATGGCGTTGTATTCGCCCCAGGGGATGAAACCGATCACCTTGCCGTCGCTGATATGGCCCCAGCGGATGCCGTTCTTGAAGCCGGGATTGTTCTGGGCGCTGGACAGCGAATCCGCGACATAGAGCATGTCGCCCTTGATGAAGATGCCGCTGGGCCGGCCGAACTGGCGCCATTCCGCCAGGAACTTGCCCTGCTGGTCGAAGATCTGGATGCGGCTGTTGGAACGATCGGCGACATAGAGCCGCCCTTGTTTGTCCATCGCCAGCCCGTGCGTCGAATTGAATTCACCCGGTCCTGAACCCAGCCTGCCCCAGGCGTGCAGGAATTTGCC
>CANCMM010000277.1:0-3705 GCA_947379335.1 Alphaproteobacteria bacterium
TTGCCCTTGGCATAGCCCGCGAGGATCTGGAGGGTTGCCCGATCGTGCCCACAAAAGGCTCGTTCCTGGATGTGCCAGCACAGGGTCCGAACAAGCAAATCGCGCGTCAGCGGCTTCGGAACCTCCCGCTTGAAGGTGCCGCACCATAGCGCCCTCACCTCGTCCGGCTTCAACGTTTGGATTCTTGAAATCTCCGCCTCAACCGTGGCGGTTACGCCGCTGAGCTCGTTTTGCATTTTCGCCTGAATCTCTGATTTCCAAGACCAGACACGCTCGCTTCAAGACGCAAGTCGAGCAGATATGTTTGTTGCTGGGCAACATCGGCGGGAATGTCTGCTTTGGCGTAAAAGCGATCATTCAGACCCGGTCCGCCCAATGTCCGCTTTGCGCCAAAAGCGGACATTGCGCTTTAGAGGAAACACCCTGGCCAGGACCCGCACTTTGTCATTGCGGCTTGGGGAAGCGGAACACTGTCACTTCGTGGAAACGCATCCCGGGCTTCAGCTCGGTGCTGGGAAATTCGGGATGATTCGGCGCATCGGCATAATGCTGGGTCTCCAGGCAATAAGCGCCATGTTGGAAATAGGTCGCGCGCCCCTTGCCGCCCGTCAGCGGCCGGGGGTCGTTGGCGGTATAGAGCTGCATGCTGGGCTGGGTGGTCAGGACTTCCATCACCCGGCCTGATTTTGGCTCCTCCATGCGCGCTGCCAGACGAAGCGATCCCGGCTTGCCGCGCAGGATGAAATTCTGGTCGTAGCCGGGGCCGCTGGCGATCTGCGCATCGCTATCGTTGATATGCCTGCCCAAGGCCATCGCTGTCGTGAAATCGAACGCCGTGCCCTTGACCGGCTCGCTCGCGCCGGTGACCAGATGGTCCTTGTCCGCTAGGTTGACCCTGTCCGACATCACGGTCAGGCGATGATCCCCCACATCGCCCTGGTCATGGCCCTTGAGATTGAAATAGGCGTGGTTGGTCAGGTTCAGCACCGTCGTCTTGTCGGTGACGGCAGAATAGTCCAGCCGCAGCGCGTTATCCGCTTCCAGCGTATAGATGACAGTGACCTGCAAGGTGCCGGGGAAATGCTCCTCGCCGTCCGGGCTGGTGTAGCGAAGCGTCAGGCTGGGCGCGGCGCCATCTCGCGCCGCCGCTTGCCAGACCTTCTTGTCGAACCCGACCGCGCCGCCATGAATGGTGTTGCCGGCGGCGGTGTTGGGGTTGAGATGATACGTGACGCCTTTCAGGGTGAACCGGGCCCCCTTGATGTCGTCAGCATAGCGGCCAATCACCGCGCCGATATGGCTGTTGGCAGGAACCAGGTAGCCCGCCAGCGTATCGAAGCCCCGGACAATATCGGCCCTCTTGCCGTCCCGGTCCGGAATCTGAAGGCTCTGGATGACCGCGCCATAGGTGGACAGCCTGACGGTCATGCCATTGGCGTTGGTGAGGGTGTAGAGATCAACCTTCCGGTGTTCCGGCGTTTCGCCCCAGGCCGCCCTGGTGATGCCGGCTGCTGCAGGCAAGCTGAACACCGGCATCATCAGCAGCAACAACGCACCCAGCAGCGCAGCAATTTTTCTCAATGGGCGATCCTCCGGGTCATGGCACCAGTGCAAAGGCGATGATGCTGGAGTTCATCGCCACCGCAACATATTGCCGGCCATCAATGGCATAGGTCATCGGCGAGGCGTGCCAGCGCGCGCTCAAGGGAAAATGCCACAGCGTCTTGCCGGTTTTGGCGTCCAGGGCCCCGAATGAGCCGTCATCATCGCAGTAAAATACCAATCCGCTGGCGGTGGCCAAAAGCCCGCCCCATGTCTCGCCGGGGCCGACCTGTTCATACTGCCATGCGATCTTTCCGGTCTGCGGGTCGATGGCGCGCAAATATTTGCGCGGCACTTCGGCGGGCACCACCCGCGCGGAACCGCCATAAAAAGATTCTCCCTGCTTCCACCATTCCGAGTTCTTGTTGAAGATATTGCACTTCTCCAGCGCCATCAGGTAAAAAAGCCCGGTGCCGGGATGATAGGCGCTGGACATCCAGTTGGACGCGCCTTCCATGGACGGACAGATCTGTGTCCCCTCCACCGACGGCTGCCAGCCTTCCGCTAGGACAGGCCGGCCATCGGCTCCGATCTTCTTCGCCCAGGTCAATTTCTTGACGAACGGACTGGCGGCAAGGAATTTGCCGTTAGTGCGGTCGAGAACATAGAAGAAGCCATTGCGATTGCCCTGGAGCAGCAGCTTTCGCGGCGCGCCCTGAAACTTCATGTCCACCAGCATTGGCGTTTCGGTCGCATCCCAATCGTGCAGATCGTGCGGCGTGAACTGGTAGTGCCATTTGAGCTTGCCGGTCTTGGGATCCAGCGCCACGACGGAATCGGTGTAAAGATTGTCGCCCTTTCGTTCGTCGCCGTTGAAGTCGGGACAGGGGTTGCCGATGGGCCAGATCAGCGAGCCGGTGTCAGGGTCATAGGTGCCGGTCAGCCAGGTCGCGCCGCAACCATGCTCCAGCGCGCGGCCCTCCCAGCCACCGGCCAGGCGATCGCTCTTCTGCGGAATGGACCAGAAACGCCACACATGCGCGCCCGTGACGGCATTGAAGGCATTGAGCTGGCCGCGAATACCTTCGTCACCGCCGGAAACGCCGCTGATCACAAGGTCTCCCACCACCAGCGGCGCCGATGTCGCGCCATAATGCTTGCGCGAATCCGCCATTTCGGTATCCCACAACAGCGCCCCGTTCACGCGGTGCAGCGCCAGCAGATGGGCATTGTCGGTCACGAAAAACAGGCGGTCGCCCATCACGGCCACGCCGCGATTGATCCCGCCGGCCGCATCACCGACCAGGCCCTTGGAAGGCGGGCGCGCATAGCGCCATATTTTCCGGCCCGTGCGCGCATCCAGCGCGATGACGGTGTTGACGCGTGTGACATACATCACGCCATCCACCACGACGGGCGTGCCTTCCAGGGATTGGCTGCCCTGGTCCGGAACGGAAAACGTCCACTTGGGAGCAAGGCCGCGAATGTTTCGCGGTGTGATCTGGTCCAGCGCCGAATAGCGATTGCCGCTCAACTGCCCATGATAGGACGGCCAATTGCCCGGCTTGGGTTTCAGAACGCCCGGCCAGTCCATGCCGGTTTGCGGCGCCGGTCCATTCGGTGCGGGCTTCTGCTCCGGTGCACGCTTGAGAAAGGCGATGAGATCGCGCATCGCGGCGGGACTGCCGGTCCAGGCCGGCATGGGCGCCCCCTTTTCCCGGTCAATGCGAACCACGTCGCTCTTGGCCAGAAGGTGCAAACGGCCGTCGAAAGACTGCATCTGCAGGTCCACGCCGCTCTCATTGCGAACAAAGCCGCGAAGCGCCTCGCCCTTCGTCGTCCGGACAGTCGCCACCTGGTAGCCATCGCCGGGATGAACCGCGGGGCGAAGCAGCGCCGTCTCCACTTGCGCCAGGGTCAGCCTCTGCGCGGCCTCGGTGAGATCAGGTCCGTTGAGGCTTCCCTTGCCCCAGACCATGTGGCACTGCGCGCAGCGGCCGTTGCCGAAAAACAGCGCGGCGCCCGCCCCGGCATTCCCCAAAACCGCTGTCTTGCTGAGGGGCAGCAGCCGCGACTGCGCAAATGCCACCAGTTGATCCAGTTCGACGGCAGGCACGCTGAAGGCCGGCATGCCGCGATCGGAAATCCCGTGCTGGACGAGAT
>CANCMM010000278.1:0-3689 GCA_947379335.1 Alphaproteobacteria bacterium
GCGGCGCGCGATCTCCACCGTATTCTCGATCGCTTCGGGCAGGTCGGAGAACTGCACCTGCATCTCTGACGCGGTCTTGAAGCGATGCTCACGCGTCAAGCGGCGCCGGTCGTCCTGGCTGACAAAGGCGCCGTCGGCGATGCACAGCAAGGCGTCATGGGCCTCGTACATGTTGGCCTTGCCGAAATGCACGTCGTTGGTGGCGACCAGCGGCAGGCCGCGGGTATAGGCCATGTCCAGCAGCACATCCTCGGCGGCGCGCTCTTCGGGCAGACCGTGGCGTTGCAGTTCGATATAAAGCCGTCCGGCAAAGGCGCCGGCGAATTTTTCCAGGATCGCATCGGCCGCATCGCGCTGGCCTTCGACGATCGGCTGGTTGAGCACCCCGCCCGGTCCCCCGGTCAGGAGGATCAGGCCTTCGGCATGGGCGAACAGCTTCTCCACCTTTACATGCGGCCAGTCACCGGCCTCCACATCCAGATAGGCGGCGGACAAAAGCTTGGTGAGGTTCTGATAGCCCACCTCATTCTGCACCAGGAGGGCGACATGAGGCGGCTTCTTGCGCGATCCGGTCTGCAGGGGATTGCGGACGGCGATTTCCACCGACAGCATCGCGCCGACGATCGGCTGAATGCCGCCCTTGGCCAGGGTGTCGGAGATCTCGAAGACCCCGAACAGGTTGTTGTTGTCGGTAACGGCCATCGCCGGGGTTCCGGCGTCCCGCGCCAGTTCGACCATCTCGCTGGGGCGCACCGCGCCCTCCAGCAGCGAATAGGCGCTCTTGACGCGCAGATGGACGAAGGCGGCCATGACGGGATCCAGGATCAGGATTCAGGGGCCCAGTATCGCCTGCCCGCGCCCCGGATGGGGCGCCGGACGGCCCCTATCCACAGCGATCAGATGCCGGCCTGACTCATCACGGCATGGGCGCCGCTGGCCAGCACAAAGGCCGTCACCATGAAAAGAATAAGTCCCGCGCCCGCCGCTGCATCCTTGGCCCACATGATCACATTCTCCCGCTTGGTTGAGTTTTGTTCTACTTTGGTTCCACTCAGAACACAAGAACAAATCATGATCGAATTGCCGTGGTATGCGACGGCTTGGGACCAATATGCGGGATCTCGTTGATACGTCATGCGAAGACAAGCCTCCGCACACGGATCAGTTTCATTCGTTCCGCGGAAAAATGACGCTGTTAACTTCTGACGGCTTCAAAAGTTAACGCGGGAGCTGTGTGCCTTCGATCAGCTTGCCCTGATGCAGGAGCAACGCGCGATCCATCCGTGACGCCAGTTCGAAATTGTGGGTGGCGATCAGCGCCGCCAGGCCTTCGCTCCGCGTGATGGCGATCAGCGCATCGAACACCCCGCCCGAAGTCTTGGGATCCAGGTTGCCGGTGGGCTCATCGGCCAGCAGCAGGCGCGGCTTGTTGGCCAGGGCGCGGGCGATAGCCACACGCTGCTGTTCGCCGCCGGACAACTGCGAGGGCCGGTGAGTCAGCCGCTTGCCCAGCCCCAACACACCCAGCAGGCGCGTGGCTTCGGTCACCGCTTCGGCGCGGCTCTTGCCGGCGATCATCTGGGGCAGCACGACATTTTCCAGCGCATCGAATTCCGGCAACAGGTGATGGGCCTGATAGACAAAGCCGATGGTCTCGCGGCGGATTTTGGTGCGCTCGGCATCATTGAGTTTCGACGTGGCGGCGCCGGCGATCAGGATTTCGCCGCTGGTCGGCGCTTCCAGCAATCCCGCGATATGCAGCAACGAGGACTTGCCCGCGCCTGACGGGCCAACCAGCGCCACGATCTCGCCGGCCTTCAGGGACATGGAAAGGCCGCTGAACACTTCCAGCTGCCCCTCGCCCTCGCGGTAGTGGCGGGTGATGGTGTCCAGCTTCAGGACTTCACTCATAGCGAAGCGCCTCGACCGGATCGAGCCTGGCGGCGCGCCACGACGGATAGAGCGTGGCCAGGAACGTCAGCACCAGCGCCATCACCACCACCGACGCAACCTGCATGGGCGCCATTTCGGCCGGCATGCGCGAGAGGAAATAGACGGTGGGATCGAACAGGGTGGTGCCGGTCAGCTTGCTCAGGCCCTGGCGGATATTCTCGATATTGGCGCAGAACAACACGCCGATGACAAAGCCGATCACCGTGCCCGACACCCCGATGCTGGCGCCGGAAATGAAGAAGATGCGCATCACCGCGCCGCGGGTGGCGCCCATGGTGCGCAGAATGGCGATGTCGGCCGACTTGTCCTTCACCAGCATGATCAGGCCCGACACGATGTTCAGCGCCGCCACCAGGATGATCAACGACAGGATCAGGAACATCACATTGCTCTCGACCTGGATGGCCTCGAAGAAGGCGCTGTTGAGGTCCTGCCACGGCACGGTGCGCATCGTCGGCCCCGCCGCCTTGCCCAACGCCGGCAGCAGGGCGATGTCGGCTTCCGGATCATTGAGCATCACTTCGACGCCGTTGACCTTGTCGCCAAGATCGAAATAATTCTGCGCCTCGCCCAGCGGCATGAAGATGTAGTTGTTGTCGTACAGCGTGTTGCCGATGCGGAACACGCTGATGACGTGATAGGTCTTCACCCGTGGCGTGGTGCCGAACGGGGTGACATTGCCCTTGGGCGCGATCAGCGTGATTTCGCCGTTCACCCGCACGCCCAGCTTGGCGGCGAGCCCAGCGCCCACAATCACCGCGTCGTCGCCGTCGAAGTAGGCCAGCGATCCGGCGCGCAGCTTTTCGGCCACCGCAAGCTTGCCCAGGTCGCGGGCGCGGATGCCCCGCACGATCACGCCCAGGTTGGCGTCGTTCTGGCTGGCCATCACCTGGCCGTCCACCACCGGGGCGGCGCGCACCACGCCGGGCACTTTCATCACCCGCGACGTCACCGCATCATAGTCGCTCATGTTGCCAAGCTGCGACTGGATGGTGACATGGCCCGACAGGCCCAGGATGCTTTTCAGCAGCTCGACCTTGAAGCCGTTCATCACCGACATCACGATGATCAGGGTGGCCACGCCCAGCGCGATGCCGATCAGCGAAAACAGCGAGATCACCGAGATGAAGCTTTCCTGGCGCTTGGCGCGCAGGTAGCGGGCGGCGATCATCCACTCGAAAGGCGCGAAAATACCGGTTTTGCGGGAGGGCGATTCTGGCATGGGCCGAACCTACGGTGCCTGCGCGAATCCGTCCATTACAAACGGGGTCACAAAGCCTTGCGCGGCGCTTTTGGCCGCCCCATACCGGTTCCATGACCGAGTCCCAAATCCGCGCGGAAATCACCGGCCTGCGGCGGATCGAACTGATCGCCCTGTTCGGCATCCTGACGGTCTTCACCCCAATCGGCATCGACCTGTATTTGCCGGCGCTGCCCACCATCGCGCGGGAGTTCGGCTCCCCCATCGCCGAGATCGAACATTCGCTGGCGGCCTTCTTCCTGGGCCTGTGCGTCGGCCAGGTGATGATCGGCCCCCTGTCCGACCGCTTCGGGCGGCGCTGGCCCATCCTGATCGGGCTCCTGCTCTACATCGTGGGCGGGGCCGCCTGCGCCTTGGCGCAAGGCCCGCTCACCCTGGACGCCGCGCGCTTTGTCCAGGCGGTCGGCTGTTGCGTCCCCACGGTGCTGGCGCGCGCCTGCGTCCGAGATTTGTTCCCGCCGCAACAGGCGGCGCG
>CANCMM010000279.1:0-3679 GCA_947379335.1 Alphaproteobacteria bacterium
TCGGGCGTGATCCCGGTGCCGGAGGAGAAGATCAAGCGCAAGTGGCGTCTGCAGCCCGGCAAGATGCTGCTGATTGATTTCGAGGAAGGCCGCATCGTCGAAGACGAGGAGATCAAGAAGAAGTTCTCCGCCGCCGAACCGTATGAGGATTGGCTGAAGGCCGCCCAGTTCAAGCTGGGCGATCTGCCGGACCTGCCCGAAGATCACCGCGCCAAGGCCAATGATCCCTCACTGCTGCTCGATCAGCAGCAGGCCTTTGGCTACACCCAGGAAGACATTCAGTTCTTCCTGGAACCGATGGCGATCGCGGGTGACGACCCTCTCGGCTCGATGGGCGCGGACACGCCCATCGCGGTGCTGTCGAGCAAGCCCAAGCTTCTCTACAATTATTTCAAGCAGAACTTCGCCCAGGTCACCAATCCGCCGATCGATCCGATCCGCGAAGAGCTGGTGATGAGCCTGGTCTCCATGATCGGGCCGCGCCCCAACCTCCTGGGCCGCGATGCCGGCGCCCACAAGCGGCTGGAAGTTCTTCAGCCCGTCTTGACCAACGCCGATGTGGAGAAGATCCGCTCGATCTCCGAACTGGTGGACGGCGCGTTTCGCACCGGCACCATCGATTGCACCTGGCCGGCCAGTGAAGGCGCCGATGGCCTTTCCAATGCCGTGCAGCGCATCTGCCTGAACGCCACCGATGCGGTGCTGGCGGACAACAACATTCTGATCCTGTCGGACCGCGCCGTCAGCGCCGACCGCATTCCGATCCCGGCCGCGCTGGCGACGGCGGCGGTACATCATCATCTGGTGCGCCAGGGCCTGCGGATGCAGACCGGGCTGGTGGTGGAAACCGGTGAAGCCCGAGAAGTGCATCATTTCTGTGTGCTGGCGGGCTACGGCGCCGAAGCCATCAATCCGTATCTCGCGTTCGAAACGCTGGAGCAGATCCGGGTGCGCCAGGGCCTGGCCCTCAAGCCTTATGAAGTGCAGAAGAATTACATCAAGGCCATCGGCAAGGGCGTGCTGAAGGTGATGTCCAAGATGGGCATCTCCACCTACCAGTCCTATTGCGGCGCGCAGATCTTCGACGCGGTGGGCTTGTCCACCGACTTCATCCAGAAATACTTCACCGGCACCGCTTCCACCATCGAGGGCATCGGCCTGAAAGAGATCGCCGGGGAAAGCGTGCGCCGTCACAAGGACGCGTTCGGCGACAATCCGATCTATCGCAACATGCTGGATGTGGGCGGCGATTATGCCTTCCGCTTGCGCGGCGAGGACCATGCCTGGACACCGGATTCGGTGTCCCGCCTGCAGCATGCGGTGCGCGGCAACAATCCGGCCGAGTACGAGCTGTTCGCCCAGCAGATCAACGAGCAGTCCGAGCGCCTGCTGACCTTGCGCGGCCTGATGCAGTTCAAGGCCGGTGACGGCGTGCCGCTGGACGAAGTTGAGCCCGCCAACGAGATCGTCAAGCGCTTCTCCACCGGCGCCATGAGCTTCGGGTCGATCTCCCGCGAAGCCCATACCAATCTCGCCATCGCCATGAACCGCATCGGCGGCCGTTCCAACACCGGCGAAGGCGGCGAGGAAGCCGACCGTTTCAAGCCGATGGCCAATGGCGATTCCATGCGCTCGGCGATCAAGCAGGTGGCGTCGGGCCGCTTCGGCGTCACCGCCGAATATCTGGTCAATGCCGACGACATCCAGATCAAGATGGCCCAGGGCGCCAAGCCCGGCGAAGGCGGCCAGTTGCCCGGCCACAAGGTCGATGCCAACATCGCCAAGGTGCGCCATTCCACGCCCGGCGTCGGCCTGATCTCGCCGCCGCCGCACCACGACATCTATTCCATCGAAGACCTGGCGCAGCTGATCCGCGACCTCAAGAGCGTCAATCAAAAAGCACGCATCTCGGTCAAGCTGGTGTCGGAAGTGGGCGTGGGCACCGTCGCCGCCGGCGTCGCCAAATGCCGCGCCGATCACATCACCATTTCCGGTTTTGAAGGCGGCACCGGCGCCTCGCCGCTGACGTCTTTGACTCATGCGGGTTCGCCCTGGGAAATCGGCCTGGCCGAAACTCAGCAGACTTTGGTGCTGAATGGCCTGCGCGGCCGCGTGGCGGTGCAGGTCGATGGCGGACTGCGTACCGGCCGCGACGTCGCCATCGGTGCGCTGCTGGGCGCCGACGAGTTCGGCTTCGCCACCGCGCCCTTGATCGCCTCGGGCTGCATCATGATGCGCAAGTGCCATCTCAACACCTGCCCGGTGGGTGTCGCGACGCAAGACCCGGTGCTGCGCAAGCGCTTTACCGGCCAGCCCGAGCATGTGATCAACTACTTCTTCTTCGTGGCCGAGGAACTGCGCGTCATCATGGCCAATCTGGGCTTCCGCACCATGAACGAGATGATCGGCCGGGTGGACAAGCTCAACATGAACAAGGCCGTGTCGCACTGGAAGGCCAAGGGCATCGACCTGGGGCGCATTCTCTACAGCGTCACCCCCAAGCCCGGTGTCGCCATCCATCACAAGGAAAAGCAGAATCACGGCCTGGAATCGGCGCTGGATCACGACCTGATCGCCGCCGCCAAGCCCTCGATCGAGAACGGCCAGCCGGTGCGGCTGGAACGGAGTGTGCGCAATGTGGACCGCACCGTCGGCGCCATGCTGTCGGGTGAGGTAGCCAGGCGTCACGGCCATGCCGGCCTGCCCGAGGACACGATCTCGATCAAGTTCACCGGCACGGTAGGCCAGAGCTTCGGCGCCTTCCTGGCGCGCGGCATCGCCATCGAGCTGACGGGCGACGCCAATGACTATGTCGGCAAGGGGCTTTCCGGTGGTCGTATCGTGGTCAAGCCGCCGGCCGGCCTCAGCCGCGATCCGGCCGAGAACATCATTGTCGGCAACACGGTGCTGTACGGCGCTATCGCCGGCGAAGCTTATTTCCACGGCGTGGCGGGCGAACGATTTGCCGTGCGCAACTCCGGCGCCATTTGCGTCGTGGAAGGCACCGGCGATCATGGCTGCGAATACATGACGGGCGGCGTGGTGGTGGTGCTGGGCAAGACCGGGCGCAACTTCGCCGCCGGCATGTCGGGCGGCGTCGCCTATGTCCTCGATGAGGAAGGCAGTTTCGAAGAGCGCTGTAACCACGCCATGGTCAAGCTGGAGAAAATTGCGCCCGCCGAGGGCGGCGATCATGCCGGCTTGCCCAAGCAGCGCTCGGTCAGTGTGGCCGATCCTGGCATGGGCGATTTGCTCGCCTTCGACGCCGAACGGCTGCGCATCCTGGTGGAACGCCACCTGCTGCACACCGGCAGCGCGCGCGCCAAACACCTGCTGGACAATTGGGACGCAAGCCTGGCGAAGTTCGTCAAGGTGATGCCGTCCGACTATGCCAAGGCGCTCACCGACATGAAGGCGCGCGCCGCCATCGCCGCGGAATAAGAGACATGGGCAAGATCACAGGATTCCTGGAAATCGAACGCGCCGAACGCACCAGCGAAAAGCCGGAAGCGCGCATTAACAACTATAAAGAGTTCGTCCATAACCTGCCGGCGCCGGAAGTCAGCAAGCAGGCGGCGCGCTGCATGGATTGCGGCATTCCCTTTTGCCACAATGGCTGCCCGGTCAATAACCTGATCCCCGACTGGAACAATCTGGTCTATCGCGACCAGTGGCGCAC
>CANCMM010000280.1:0-3674 GCA_947379335.1 Alphaproteobacteria bacterium
TAGCGTGAAGCAGTTGCCGTTGCCGCGCTCGGCCGATGTGAAGGGACTGTTCGACGGCGCATGGCTGGCCACCTTGCGCCAGCCGTTCGAGACCGGCGGCGTCAAGCTGCCCAAGGGTGCACTGGTGGCGTTCCGCGACGGCGCGCCGCCGCAGGTGATCTTCGCGCCCGGTCCGCGCCAGAGCATCGAAAGCGTCGGCATCGGCCGCGACAAGATTTATGCCGCCATCACCGACAATGTGATCGGTGCGGTGCATGTCTTCACCACCAACGGCAAAGGCTGGTCGGACAAGGTGCTGTCGCTGCCGGGGCAGGGCGCTGCCGACATCGTCTCGACCAATGATTTTGGCTCCGAAGCGCTGTTCAGCTTCCAGAACTACCTGACACCACCCACCCATTATTTCGACGATGGCAGCGATCATCCACGCGCCATCAAGTCGTTGCCGGCGCGCTTCGATGCGTCAAACCTGGTCAGCGAACAGTTTGAGGCCGTCAGCAAGGACGGCACCAAAATCCCTTACTTCGTCACAAGGCCCAAGACCCTGAACGGCCCCGCGCCCACCGTGCTCTATGGCTATGGCGGCTTCGAGGTGTCCCTGACGCCGGGCTACAGCGCCAATATGGGCCGCCTGTGGCTGGCCCATGGCGGCATCTATGTGGTGGCCAATATCCGCGGCGGCGGCGAGTTCGGGCCCGCCTGGCATGACGCGGCGCTGAAGAACAAGCGCCAGCATGCCTATGACGATTTCGAGGCCGTGGCGGCCGACCTGGTCAAGCGCGGCCTGACCACGACCAAACAGCTTGGCATCATGGGCGGCTCCAATGGCGGGCTTCTGGTCTCCACCGTGATGGTGCAACGGCCCGAACTGTTCGGCGCCGTGGTCTGCCAGGTGCCGCTGATCGACATGATCGCCTATAGCCATATCGGCGCCGGCGCGAGCTGGGTAGCTGAATATGGCGATCCGGCGATCCCGGCCGAGCGCGATTACATCCTCACCTACTCGCCGTACCAGAATGTCAAAAAGGGCGTGAAATACCCGCCGGTGTTCTTCGTGACCGCTACCAGCGACGACCGGGTGACGCCGGTGCATGCCCGCAAGATGGCGGCGCGGATGCTGGAGCAGGGTCACCAGGTGATGTTCTATGAGAACACCGATGGCGGCCATGCTGCCGCCGCCGACCATCGCCAGTATGCCGAGATGTTCGCGCTGAGCTTCGTGTACTTCGCGCAGAAACTCGGGCTTCAAGGATAGGCGCGTATCGGGCAAGCCGATCCGCGCGGTCGCAATTAACACTTGTTACTTTAACGATGCCTGTTAAGCGCGTTCGCAAGTAATCGTCAGCAACTGCGCGCGCTTGCGCTAAATCCCGGCTGTCCCATTTTGAGGCAACCAAATGCGCAAGATGTTCAAGAAACTGCTACGCGATAATAGCGGCGCCACGGCCATCGAATATGGCCTGATCGCCGCCCTGATCGCCGTGGCCATTATCAGCGGTGTGTCGGCGGTGGGCTCCAAGCTTTCCACCAGCTTCGACACGGTACAGACCAGCCTGAAGTAGCCTTCGGAGCAGCAGAAAAGGAAACGGCCCGCCAGTCGCCTGGCGGGCCGTTTTCATTTGGAGTGGCTGGAGCCTCGCGGCCCTTTATTCGATTGGGCCTAACGGCCCTTGGCAATCCGCGGCTTGGGCGGGGCGGCGGGGGCTTCCTTGGGCTTGGAGGCCTTGTAGATCTTGGTCAGGGCTTCGCGGCTTTTGATGGCGGCAGCGGTCATTTCGGGCAGTTTGGGCATGGGGAACTCTCGGGTGGGAACTTCTGGCCCCACCCTAAGGTCCTACAGCCTTTCCGTAAACGGATGAATCTGCAGGGCTGCTCAGCCCGGTGCAGCACCCTGAATCCCCAGGCGAACCAGGTAGACCGACTGGGACGCGCACATCCACAGCCAGTCGCGCTTGGGACCGCAGAAGGTGACGTTGGCGCAGGTCTCGGGCAGGCGGATGCGGCCGATGCATTTGCCGGCCGGGTTCCACACCGTGACGCCCATATAGCCGGGCACCGAAGTCGAGCCGGACCAGACATTGCCTGCCACGTCCACCCGGTGGCCATCGGGGCCGCAATGCACGCCGTCCACATCGCAATCGGTGAAACGGCGCTGGTTGGCGATCTTGGTGCCCACCACGTCGGCCACATCGATGCCGGTGCCCCAGGCGAAATAGACCTTGGAATAGTCGGGCGAGAAGGCGATGCCGTTGGGCACCAGACCCGGCTTGCCTTCCACAATCACGTCCAGGCGCCCGCTGGGGTCCCAGCGATAGACGCAAGGCGGACGCACCTGCTTCTGGGAGCCGATAATGCCGGCGCTGCCATTGCCGATATTGGGGTTGGCCAGGCCTTTGGGATTGAAGATGGCGATGCCGGGGTCGGGATGGCCCTCGGCCAGCTGCGCGCCGTAATAGGGATCGGTGAACCAGATCGAGCCGTCCTTGTGGGGCGCGATATCGTTTGGCGAGTTCAGCGGCTGCCCGTTGTAATTGTCGGCCAGCACGGTCATGGAGCCGTCATGCTCCCAGCGCACAACGCGGCGCAGGTAATGCTGCGCCGAAATCTGGCGGCCCTGGAAGTCGAAGGTATTGCCGTTGGAGTTGAAGGACTGGTGGCGGAATTCGCTGATCTGGCCCGTCTCCCAGATATAGCGATACTGGATGTCCTTGGAGACATCGGAGAACACCACATACTGGCCTTCACTGCTCCAGGCCGGGCCCTCCGCCCATTCAAAACCGGTCTTCACGCGCTTGATGGAGCTGTGGCCGATGAAGATGTCGTTGGCGCTGGGATCCATCAGGATGATGTCGGGATCTGGATAGGTATTGGGCGGCGCGCCCTCGCCATAAACGCGGCCGTTGAGGATGGAGCTGCTGGGCCCGAACACCGGCTTGCCCTGCGCGTTCACCAAAGTCGGCACCGATGCGGCGGCGCCCGCCAGCATGCCGCGGCGCGTCAAATTGAATGTCATCGAAGAATCCTCCCGAGCCTTGTTGTTCTGGCCGGAAGGGGAACCTGCGCGGGCTAGCCTGTCAACCGGGGGCGGCCCCTTGGATGTTCACCCGCAGCATGTAGATGGACTGGGTCGCGGTCATGAACAGGTGGTCGCGCTTGGGCCCGGCAAAGCACAGGTTGGCGCAGCCTTCGGGCAACCGGATGCGGCCGATCAGTTTGCCGTCCGAATTCCACACCGTCACCCCGCCATAGCCCAAGGGCGCCGCCGAGCTGGCCCAGATATTGCCGGCGCGATCGGCGCGCATGCCGTCGGGACCGCAGCGCACCCCGTCCACCATGCAGTCGGTGAAGACGCGCAAATTGGTGACCTTGGTGCCGTTGATATCGCCCACCGTGATGCCGCCGCCGCGGATGACGTAAAGCTTGGTGTAGTCGGGCGAGAAGCAGATGCCGTTGGGCGCCTTGCCCGCTTCGAACGGCACGGCGATATCGACGCGGCCACTGGGATCGATGCGATAAACATTCATCGGCAGCTGCTGGTGCATGGCGCCCGCGTTCTGGATGCCGACGCCGGTATTGCCGATGCGGGGATCGCGCGTGCCGCCGCCATTCATCGGCCCGTCGCCGTCGTCGGGATGGCCTTCGGCCAGGTTGCCGCCGAATTGCGGATCGGTGAACCA
>CANCMM010000281.1:0-3672 GCA_947379335.1 Alphaproteobacteria bacterium
TGCCGCTGCAGGACATGGAGTTCGTGCAATTCCATCCCACCGGCATCTTCGGCGCCGGCGTGCTGATCACCGAAGGCGTGCGCGGCGAAGGCGGTTACCTGACCAACTCCGAAGGCGAGCGCTTCATGGAGCGCTACGCCCCCAATGCCAAGGACCTCGCCTCGCGCGACGTCGTGAGCCGGGCGATGACCATCGAGATCCGCGAGGGGCGCGGCGTGGGTCCCCACAAGGACCACATCCACCTGCATCTGTCGCATCTTGACCCGAAGATCATCCATGAGCGCCTGCCCGGCATCTCGGAATCGGCGCGCATCTTTGCCGGCGTGGACGTCACCAAGGAGCCGATCCCGGTGCTGCCGACGGTGCATTACAATATGGGCGGCATTCCTTGCGCCTATACCGGCGAGGCGCTGACCCTCACCGGCGGCAATCCGGATACGGTTGTGCCCGGCCTGATGGCCGTTGGCGAAGCGGCTTGCGTCTCGGTGCATGGCGCCAACCGCCTGGGCTCCAATGCGCTCATCGATCTTGTGGTGTTCGGCAAGGCCGCCGGCGTGCAGGCCGCCAAGTCGCTGCAGGGCGTGCGGACACATCAGGAATTGCAGAAGAATGCCGGCGACGAAGCCATGGCGCGCTTCGACCGTTTCCGTAACGCCAAGGGCGGCACCCCGACGGCAGTGATGCGGCTCGCCATGCAGAAGGCGATGCAGGAAGACGCCGCGGTGTTCCGCACCGGCGATACCCTGTCACAGGGTCTCAGGCGCGTCAGCGACATCTATGCCCAGCGCGGCGATATCGGCATCACCGACCGCTCCATGATCTGGAACACCGACCTGGTGGAGACATTGGAGTTCGACAATTTGATCCAGCAGGCGGTGGTGACGGTGGCGGGCGCGGTCAACCGGCTGGAAAGCCGCGGCGCCCATGCCCGCGAGGATTACTCCAACCGCGATGACGAAAACTGGATGAAGCACACCCTCACATGGCTGGATGTCGAAACGGGCCGGACCAAGATCGATTACCGCCCGGTGCACACCTACACGCTCACCAGCGATATCGAATACATCAAGCCCAAGGCGCGCACTTATTGAACTGAACCCGGCGCGGCTTAGCGCGTTATATCTGCGATAGATTGCGCATATTTGAGGCCGCCAATGTTGCTTCGTACACTGCTTGCCGCCCTGCTGATTTCCAGCATGCCGGCGCTTGCCCAGACCAAGAAAGACCCTGTCAAAACGCCGAGTACAGCGCCTACCAGTGCGCCTGCGCCGAAAACCACAATCACCGGCAGCAAGACCATCACCGGCGCCACGCCGGCGCCCGACGACCGGGCCAAGCAATGGCTGGTGCTGGTGGATGACAAGAATTACGCCCAGAGCTGGAGCGAGGCCGGCAAGGCCTTCCAGAACCGGCAAAAGACCGATGCCTGGGCCAAGGATGCCGGGGCACGCCGCGAACCCCTGGGTGCGGTGGCCAGCCGCAACCTGAAGTCGATCGATCTCAGCCGCAGCAATGTCGCTGTGATCAAGTATGATTCGGTTTTCGCGCATAAGGCATCGGCGGTGGAAACCATCACCCTGTCCTTCGAAAATGGCGGTTGGGTGGTTGCGGATTATTCCGTAAGTTGATCGCCCCAAAGAAGCCCCATTATGTTCAGCCGGGGTTCAGGCTCTGAGGCCGAAGCTCCAGGCCGGATAAAAGGGAGAGATACATGTCCATCAAGAAAATTCTGCTGAGCGCCTGCGCTGCCGCGACGCTGATCACCGGCACAGCTTCCGCCCAGCCGGGCTGGGTACCGCCCGGCAATGATCCCGACGGCTATTACAGCGATGCCGACCATAACGGCTATTACGACCGCAACGGGCGCTATGCTCGCATCCGCGACCGCGGCCGCTATGACCGCGATTATGGTCCGCCGCCCCCGCCGCGCTATGACTCCGGCCCGCCCCCTGCTGCCTACGCCCCGGCGCGCGATTGCCGCCGCGACAACAGGGCGACCGGCACCATCCTGGGCGCCATCGCGGGCGGCCTGATCGGCGGCTTCGCCAGCCACGGCAACGGCCTTGCCACGGTCGGCGGCGTGATCGGCGGCGGTGTGCTGGGCAACGTCATCGCCGGCGACATGGACTGCGAGGATCAGGGCCAGGCCTATCCGATCTATGTCGACAGCCTGAATGGCAACATGGGCCGGCCCTATGAATGGCGGCGCGGTCCCAACCGGGGCACGTTCACCTCCACGCGCGAGTATCGCCGGGGTGGCCAGATCTGCCGCGAATTCACCGCTACGACCTGGCGCGGCGGCAACAGTCATACCCGCACGGGGGTGGCCTGCCGCGATGTCGGCGACCGCGGCGGCTGGCGATTTGACTAGGACATGATGCGGGCGGGCGCTGGAACCATTTGTTCCGGCGCCCGTTTTCGCGTGTTAGGCTGCCCAGGGATATGTTCATGAAGCTTTCCATAGCCGCGGCAGTCTTTGCCCTCACCCTGGGCGCGGGCAGCAGCGCCTTTGCCGATGCCTGCAGCGGGCGCGATCACACCACCGGCACGGTCGCCGGCGGCGTACTGGGCGGCGTGCTGGGCGGCGTCCTAAGCAACGGCAACGGTGTGGGCATCATCGGCGGCGCGCTGCTGGGAGGCCTGGCCGGCAATGCCATTTCCCGCGACATGGATTGCGAGGACCAGCCCTATGCCGCGCGCTCCTACAATGACAGCTTCCACGGCCCGGTGGGCCGCCGCGTGGAATGGCACCGTGGCCGCAACCGCGGCTACATCGTCACCAACCGCGAATATTACCGGGGCCCGCGCCTGTGCCGCGACTTCACCCAGGTGGTCTATCGCCGGGGCCGGGAGTTCGACCGCGATGGCACCGCCTGCCAGAGGCGGGACGGCGAGTGGGAGTTTCTCTGAGCGATCTTGAACCCGGTTTCGTGCCAAAACCCCGCTAAAATGCGGGGGTTTCGCTATCTGGACCAAGCCGAGAAATGTTTGGGTAACCATTAGCCGTTAGTCTGACAGTGCAAATTCTAACCCGCAGTGCCATGGCCGAATCCTGGACAATCAGCGTTGGTGGCCGCGTTTACGGCCCCTACAGCCTGGAACAGATGCAGGGCTTCCATGCCGAGAACCGGCTGGCGGACCATTCCCTGGTCGCGCGCGCCGGCGAAGAACAATTCCATCCCGCTTCCGAAGATGCCGAGCTGGCGCTGCTGTTCCAGCCGGCGGCGCCTATCGAACAGCCCGACACCAGCGCTGCGGCGGAGCCGGCCCAGCCCCACCGCTTCGGCGCCAGGAGCGAGGCGGAAAACGCCCATGAAGGGCCTTCGCATTTCGTCATCGTGGCCGACATGAAGTCGCGCTCCATCACGGGCCTGGAAGAAGAGATTTTCTCTCTGGGCCAGGCGCACCGCTTTGGGCCGCAGTCCTGGGTGCTGTCCAGCGAAGCCAGCATCAACACCATCCGCAACGCGCTGGTGCAGAAGCTGGGCAAGATCGACACGCTGTTCATCGTCGATGCAGCGCACGACAAGGCCGCATGGTTCAACTTCGGCCCCGAGACCGACACCCGCATCCGCAAGATGTGGACCCGCCCGGTCGAATATACCGGCACTGAAAAACGCGCAGCCCGCCGCGCCTAGTCCGTGCGCCTGAGCCGTTCGGCATAGCGGCGGC
>CANCMM010000282.1:0-3654 GCA_947379335.1 Alphaproteobacteria bacterium
ACCGGCATCACGACATCGGGCACCAACGGCGCGGCTGCGATCTGGCGCGCCATACCACGCACCCGTTCCTGGATTTGTTCGGCGGAGAAAAGAACGTCGGGCGCCATCTTACGGCCCGTCTTTGGCGAAACGCACTTCCAGGTGTCGCGCCGCGGCGGGCGGACTGGACAGCCGCGTCATGAAGGGCACCGACTGACCCGGACCCAGCACCGTGGCGGTGGGCTTGAAGGTCCAGTGATAGACTTCGTGATTGTTCACATCGCTGAGGGTCACGCGCACGGTCTGCGGCACCGTCAGCTGGCGTGAACCGGCATTGACGATCACCCCCGACACCGCCAGCACCACCTGCCCGTCCTCGGTCTCGCGGCGATAATCCACCTGGCGAAAATCGATGCCGCTGGCATTCACTTTCAGGCCCAGGCTGGAATAGACCCCGGCTGATTGCGGCCAGATCACCGCGATGTCCTGGCGATAGCGCACCGCCGACACCGCGATCAGCAGCACCACCACGATCAGCCCCGCCCAGCCCGCCACCACCGCGAGCTTGGGACCCATGGGGCCGCGCTCCGGCGCCACCGCGGCCGGCGCAAAGGCGCGGGTGGGTGACAGATTGACGGGGAAAGGATCGGATGTGGACGCGGGCGCCTCTGTCGAGGCCAGGGCGGCTGCGGGCGCGGCCTCGGTGGGGATCTCCGGGGCGGCTTCGGGCACAGCCTCGCCCTCGCCCGGCTGGTGCCAGCTATGGCCGCATTTGGCGCAGCGGACCGTGCGCCCGGCAGCCGGAAACTTCGCCCCGTCGACGGAATAGCGCGTGTCACACGAGGGACAGGTGAGAATCATGCCCGGCCAGTTGAATTATCAGCGGAAAATACGGGTCGGGGGCCATGACCGCAAGGCGCGCGGCGGTTATCTTCGCGCCCATGGTCCGCTTCGAAAATGTCGGCATGCGCTATGGCTCGGGCCCCGAGGTGCTGCGCGATGTCAGTTTCTCGCTGGAGCCGGGGTCTTTCACCTTCCTGACCGGCCTGTCGGGAGCGGGCAAGACCACCCTGCTCAAGCTGATCTATGTCGCCGAACCGCCCAGCAGGGGCCTCATCACCCTGTTTGGGACCGAACTGGCCACCGCCAAACGGCGCGACTTTCCCGCCATCCGCCGCCGCATCGGGGTGGTGTTCCAGGATTTCCGGCTGCTGGATCATCTGTCGGCCTTCGACAATGTCGCTTTGCCGCTGCGGCTGGCAGGCAAGCGGGTGAGCGAATTCACCCATGACGTCAGCGAGCTTCTGTCCTGGGTGGGGCTGGGCGACCGGATGCAGGCGCGTCCCGCCACCCTGTCGGGCGGCGAGCAGCAGCGCGTCGCCATCGCCCGCGCCGTGGTGGCGCGCCCCGATCTTCTGATCGCCGACGAACCCACCGGCAACGTCGATCCGGAAATGGGCGCGCGCCTGATCCGGCTGATCGCCGAACTCAATCGCCTCGGCACCACCGTCCTGATCGCCACCCATGACCGCGCCCTGATCGAAGCGACGCGGGCGCGCGAGATGCGGCTGGTCGAAGGCCGGCTGGTGGAATTGAGAGCCAACGCATGAGTGCCCTCTTATGAGTGACCGGGCCACATACATCCTGCCGCGCGACAAGGGCGCCGCGCCGCTGGATTTCGTCATCGCGGTGATGGCCTTTTTGGCGGCGCTGGCGCTGGGCGCCTCGCTGGTGGCGACGCGCGCCGCCCATGGCTGGCAGTCCGGCTTGTCCGATCGCATCACGGTGCAAGTGATGCCGCCGGAGCAAGGCGATGTGCGCGGCGGTCTGGATGCGGAAACAACGGCGGCGCTGGCGGTGCTGAACGCGACACCGGGCATCGCCCATGCCAGCGCGCTGTCGGACGCGGAAATCAACGCCCTGGTGGAACCCTGGATCGGCAAGAATGGCGTGGTGTCGGGTATTCCCCTGCCCAAACTGATCGATGCGTCCATCACACCGGGCGAGGAACTGGATGTGACGGCGCTGGCGGCCAAGCTGAAACAGGCCGCGCCCCATGCCTCGGTGGACGATCATCGCCGCTGGATCACGCGATTGCGCGGCCTGGCCGATGCGGTGCGCTTTTCCGCCTATGGCATTCTGCTGCTGATCGCGGGCGCCACCGCGGCGGCGGTGTCTTTCGCCACCCGCGCCGGGCTGGATGCGCATCATGAGATGGTGGCGTTGCTGCACCAGATGGGCGCGCTGCCCGCTTTCATCGCCCGCGCCGTGGAATGGCATTATTTCGTCTCCGCGCTGTTTGCTGCCGCTTTGGGCACTTTGTTCGCGGCCCTGTTCTTTCTGGGCGCCGGCGGGCTGGAGGTTTTCGGCCTCGAGGCCGTGCCGTTCCTGCCGCCGTTGTCGCTGAAATGGATCGAGATCCCCTGGCTTTTGGCGGTGCCTGCCGTCACGGCGCTGATCGCCTGGGCCACGGCGCGTATTTCGGTGCTTCTGGTGGTAAAAGCCATCTATTGAGCGCGGCGAAAGCTGTTTGCTATCCTCTGTCCCGGTGATTGGAGCCTGGCGATTTGCGCATTTTCCTGGCGGTGATTTTCTTGGCGCTGCTCGGCTACGCACTGAGCTTCGTGCTCTTTGTGTCCGGCCTGCCGGTCGCGCCCGCGATTCCGCCCAGGGCGGACGGCATTGTCGCCCTGACCGGCGGCGATGAAAGACTGGATACGGCCGTGGCGCTGCTGGAACGCGGCGTGGGCAAGCGGCTTTTGGTCAGCGGCGTGGCGGCGGAAACCACCAAGGAGACGGTGGGCAAGATGTCGGAAGGCGGCCCGCGCTTCGCCTGCTGCGCCGATATCGGCTATGCCGCCGAGGACACGCATGGCAATGCCGAGGAAGCGGCCACCTGGACGCGCGAGCATCATTTCGCCAGCCTGGTGATCGTCACCAGCCGCTATCACATGCCGCGCGCCATGAAAGAATTTTCGCACCTGCTGCCGGACGTCACGTTGATCGCCTATCCGGTGGAGCAGAGCCGCGTCGCGCTGGATGGCTGGTGGATGCATCCCAGGACCGCCCAGCTGTTGCACCGCGAATATGTCAAATATCTTGCCAGTCTTGTGACCACGCGGCTGGCGCAGTGATGACGGTGTTTCGCTCCGCGCTGTTTCTGGCGTGGTTTCTTGTCGTCACCACCATTCTGTCGCTGATCTTCCTGCCAGTGCTGATATTGCCGCGCGGCGCGACGATCTGGCTGGCGCGGGTCTGGTCGCGCGCCACATTTTTTGGACTGAAGATTTTCGCAGGCATTGATTGGGAAATCCGCGGGACACGCCCGAAGGGGCCCGTGCTGGTCGCCGCCAAGCATATGAGCATGTGGGATACGCTGGCGCTGTACCTGGCGCTGGATGCCCCGGCGATTGTGCTGAAGCGCGAGCTGCTGCGCATTCCCTTCTATGGCTGGTTTTTGTGGAAGGCGACCGCCATTCCGATCGACCGCGCGGCGGGCGCCAGCGCCTTGCGCAAGATGGCGGCCAACGCGCGCGCCGTGTTGGGAGAAGGCCGGCCCATCCTGATATTTCCCGAAGGCACGCGCAAAAAGCCGGGCGCAGCGCCCGACTACAAGCCCGGCGTGGCGGGGCTTTACACCATGCTGGATGTGCCCTGCGTGCCGGTGGCGTTGAA
>CANCMM010000283.1:0-3654 GCA_947379335.1 Alphaproteobacteria bacterium
CCCACCGGGATCGCGGTGATGACGGCAGGGTCGGCGCAAACGTCCCATATTGGGATAACGGTCAACAGCTTCACCTCGGTGTCGCTGGACCCGCCTTTGGTGCTGTGGTGCATCGACCGGCGCTCGCGCCGCTATCCCTATTTTGCCGAGGCGCCCTCCTTCACGGTCTCCATTCTGGCATCCGGCCACAAGGCGGTGTCGGCGCGACTGGCCGGGCAGGGCGAACACAGCCTGGACGGCATCGCGCTGGTGCCCACCGAGCTGGGACCGCCGGGCCTGGCCGATTCGCTGGCGATCTTCGAATGCGCCCGCGAGAGCGTGCAGGATGCGGGTGATCACGCCATCGTGATCGGCCGTGTACTGAAATTCTCCCGCAATGACGGGGCCGGCGCACCCTTGGTCTATTTTGCCGGGCGCTATGGCGCGCTGGCGCAGGGCGAACCACCAGAAGGTTTGCCGGGACGCCGCGCCACCGACAGCGACTGACTCCATTTTTTGAGCGCGCCTGCGCGTGCCGGGGGCGTGGCTTTCCAGCCACGTTTTTAACTATCCACAGCGCGACATTTTAGCGGAAGTGCGGATTCCGCTGCACCCGCGAACCCTGTCACATCACTGTCACGGAACCTTCATCGTGCTGTAGCCCCCCACTGCGACATGGGCCGCGCGCCAACTTGCGCGCGAGATTCACAGAGGGTTGAAGGTAATGAAAATGGGGAAAGTTGCGCTGATGAGCGGCGTCGCCGCCATCGCGATGGCGGTTGGCGCGCAGGCGGCCAACGCGGACAACAATACGATCAGCGCTGCGGATCACCCGCTGGTTCTGGCGCAAAATTTTGCCCAGAACTCCACCATGAGCAATGCCGAACTGGCCGCGCGGGTCCAGGCGCTGGAAGACGCGCAGGCTTCCGCCGCGGATCGCGCCAGTTCTGACCGCACCCGGCTCTCGACCCTGGAACAGGGTTACAACTCGGCGGTGTGGGCGTTCGACAATGGCCGCCCGACTTTCGCATCCGGTGACGGCCGCTTCACCATGGCAATCCGCGCCCGCATGCAGGCTGACTTTGCGGGCTTCTCCCAGGACAGCACGCACCCGGCGGGTTTTGCCGGCCCTTCCGACCTTTCCTCGGGCGCGGTTATGCGCCGCGCCTATCTGGGTATTGAGGGCAAGGTCTATAACGATTTTGCTTATGAATTCCGCCTGAACCTGGGTGGTAGCGATGGCGGCACCAACGCCACCTGCACCAACCCGACCATCACCACCACCCTGACCGGTGTTCCTGCCGGTGCGACCGCGACCTCGACGGCCGCCGGCTGCGCCATCGGCGCCATTGCTCCGGCCGGTGAAGGCGATCCGCTGCTGAACAAGATGGTGATCAGCTATACGGGCATTCCGAACTGGCATTTCAATGTCGGCGTTATCGAGCCGTCTTTCATGATGGAAGGCACGACGTCCTCGGCCAACCTTGTTTACATGGAACGTCCCGCTCTCGAGAACATTGCTGCCGACAGTTTCGGCGCTGGCGACTCGCGTCGCGGCATTGAAGTCGGTTGGAACAAGACGGACGCCCTTTGGGCCGGCGACAACATCGCTTTCGATGTTGCCTTCACCGGCGGCAAGACGGGCAGCGCCGCCGGGCATGGCAATGGCGGTGACGAACAGACTCAGATCCTGGGACGCCTGGTTGACCGGTTCTGGAGCGACGGCATTTCCAATTTCCAGGTTGGCGTCAGCCTGGCGTCGGTGCTCTATAGCGGCAATGCGGCGGGCGGCGGCAGCCAGACATTGCGCTTCCGCGAGCGTCCGGAAATCCGCGTCGACGGCACCCGCCTGATCGACACCGGCGGCATCGCTGCCAAGACCGGCGACATGGTCGCCTTCGACCTGGAAGGCAACTGGCAGAACTTCTTTATCGGCGGCGAATGGGCGCGCTTCGCCATGGACCGCCAGTGCGGCACCATCCTGGTGGCGAGCAACGCGGCCTGCGCTGCCTCGACCAACCAGATCGACCATCCTTATTTCACCGGCTGGACGGTTGAAGCCTCCTGGATCATCACCGGGGAAACCCGGACCTACACGCCCGCTGGTCTGGCTGAAACCCAGGCTGGATTTGGCGCGCCGGTTCCTTCGCGGCCCTTCTCGCTGGCGGGTGAAAGCTGGGGCACCTGGGAACTTGCCTTTCGCTACAGCGACACCGACATGAACTGGCACACGACCCAGACCGCAACGACCGCGCAGCTGGCTGGTATCCTGGGTGGCCATCAACGCATCGCGACCCTGGGCGTCAACTGGTACCTGAATCGCAACGTCCGCGTGATCCTGGATGATAACATCGTCCAGATCAGCAAGGGCACGACAGCTTTGCCGGATCGCGACAGCCAGGACTTTAATGTCGTCGGCCTGCGCGTTCAGTTCGCCAACTAACCGTCACAACGGGGCATCCGCCCCAATTGGAGAAAACAGATGAAAATGACCTACAAGGCCCTTATCGGCGCTGTGGCAGGCTTGGCGCTGACGACCAGCGCTTTCGCTGCCGACATCACCGGTGCGGGTTCCAGCTTCGTGTTTCCCGTCGTCGCCAAGTGGGCCGCCACCTACAAGGGCGTGTCCGGCACCGGCCTGAACTACCAGTCGATCGGTTCAGGCGGCGGTATCGCCCAGATCAAGGCCAAGACGATCACCTTTGGCGCCACGGACAAGCCGCTCACGAGCAAGGAACTGGGGGCGTTCGGCCTCACCCAGTTCCCGCTGGTCGTTGGTGGCATCGTACCCGTGGTCAACGTGCCGGGCGTCAAGGCCGGCCAGCTGACCCTCGACGGTCCGACCCTGGCTCTCATCTTCCAGGGCAGGATCGCCCGCTGGGATGATGCGGCGATCAAGAAGCTGAACCCGGGCGTCAACCTGCCCAGCAAGGCCATCAGCATCGTGCACCGTTCCGACGGTTCGGGCACCACCTTCCAGTTCGCGACTTATCTCTCCCGCATCAGCAACGACTGGAAGAACAATATCGGTGCGGACACCGCCATTGACTGGCCCACCGACATCGGCGCCAAGGGCAATGAAGGTGTCGCCGGTAACGTGGCGCAGATCTCCGGTGCGATCGGCTATGTCGAATATGCCTATGCCAAGCAGAATCATCGGGCTTACACCAAGATGATCAACAAAGCGGGCCAGGCGGTTGAGCCGACGGTGGAAAGCTTCCGCGCCGGCGCTGCCAGCGCCGACTGGGTGGGCGCTGCCAAGAGCGACTTCTACGTCCTGTTCCTGGATTCGCCCGGCGCGCAGTCCTGGCCGATCACGGCGACCACCTTCGTGCTGATGTACAAGAATCCGTCAGATGCGAAGGCGAGCGCGGACGCGATCAAGTTCTTCCAGTGGGGCCTGGAGAAGGGCGACCAGCTCGCGCTGAGCCTCGACTATGTTCCGCTGCCGGATAACGCCGTGAAGGCGATTGAAGCCAGCTGGAAGGGTATCCAGGGCTCGGGCATGTAATCTGGCCTTACGGCCAAACACGGAAAGGGCGGCCCCTTGGGCCGCCCTTTTTTTGTGCCTGCATGACAGGGTCCGCGGGAATTGCATGGCTTATCATATTGTAAGTTATGATAACGCACGTTACGTTCATGCACCATGAAAACCGAGATGCTTGTTGAGCTTTA